>CAIYYQ010000389.1 GCA_903930505.1 Methanobacteriota archaeon | reverse complement strand
TCATCCGCGACACCATAGCTGCGGTCGACACAGGAAGAACCGGAGCAAACACATCAGCATGCAGTTTCTTTGGATCAGAAATCAACACCGGAAACACAGTTTTTTTTGAGGGAACCGCCTGCGGCATCAACAGCGCTTCAATACCTGCAGAAGAAAGCAAGAGTTTTAACATCTCATTGACAGAACCTGAAACATCCCCGTCTTTTACCTTCAATATCGCATGATGCATCATGTTTTCCTCCTATTAGATATTCCATTGTTTTGCAATCGGACTTGGACCAAGTTTTCTAATTGAATCAGTCATATCCTTCATCGTCTCCGCAAATCGCTGCCCTTCTGATGCGGAAATCCATCGGATCCACACCCGTTCCGGTTCCAACCCAAACGTCTCTAAAATCGTCTTCAAAAGCACCATCCGTCGTCTCGCTTTATAGTTCCCATCAAGATAATGACAATCCCCCGGGTGACATCCGCCGACAAACACCCCATCAGCACCCTCTAGGAGCGCACGGAGGATATACATCGAATCTACCGACCCGGAGCACATCACCCGAATGATACGCACATTAGGTGGATACTGAATACGACTTGTCCCAGCAAGATCCGCACCTGCGTAGCTACACCAATTGCACAGAAAACCCACAATTTTTGGTTCAAAGTCTTCCTTTTTATGTTCTTTTTTCTCTTCGCTCATAACCATCTTACTCCAAACACGCATCCACCATCGACATGACCTGTCGCTTGGTAAATGTATGCTGCTGCGACGTTCCACTTGGACATATCGCAGAACATGCACCACACCCTTGGCATAAAATCTCATTCACAACAACGATTTGTTTATCCTCATCAAACGTGATTGCATCATAGGGGCAAACCTCAAGGCAGAGTTTACACCCGACGCAGTTCCGCGCGGTCACATGGGCAACATTTCCAATGGTTTCTAAAAATTGTTTTGAGAGTATGGTCGCCGCACGAGCACCAGTCGCCTTCGCCTGCAGTATCGACTCTTCGATAAATCGAGGTGAATGCGCAAGTCCACATAAGAAGATACCATCAGTTGAGAAATCAATTGGACGTAGTTTTACATGTGCCTCAGCATAGAACCGATCTTCATTTAATGGCACCTTCAGCATCTGTGCTAACGCCAGATTATCCTGTGGTATGATCCCGGTGCTCAACACCAATGTATCAGGATGCAGATGGAGTTCTCTGTCTAGTATTTCATCTTTTGTTTTTACGGTTATCTTGCCGTTATCAATGAGAATCTTCGGTTCATCATTTTCATCATACCGTATAAAGATGATGCCTTTTTTCCGAGCTTTTCGATATAGTACATCCTCCCGGAATCCATAGGTTCGAATATCTCGGTACAGGATATATATGGCAACATTAGGATTGATTTCTTTTAATTGTAATGCATTCTTCAATGCCTGTGAACAACAAACTCGGCTGCAATAGGGATGTTCATCGTTCCGTGATCCAACACACTGAATCATTACAAGTTCCTGAAGCTTCTTCAGATAAGATGTCTCGGTGTAGAGATCTTTTTCAAATGCTGTCTGTGTGATGATATTATCGCTCTTTGCATACTGATATTCTACGGGTTTGTAGGGAAGTCCACCGGTTGCCACAACGATAATACCGTGTTCGATCTCCGTTGGCTTCTCCGTCTCTTTGGATTTCAACGAAGTCTTAAAATTACCTACATAACCTGCGATATCTTTTATAGTTGTATTAGTGAATACCTGTATCTTTGAATGAGCAGTTACTTTTTCGATGGTCTCTTTGAGCAATTCTTGTGGTTTCTCTCCATTAATGCCGAAATAGATATCTGTTAGATGGCCACCCAGAACTGGTTCTTTTTCAACGAGAAACGCCTGATATCCCTGCTCTGCAATAGAGAGAGCAGCATGCATACCAGATATTCCACCGCCAATAACAAGTGCACTAGGAATTACTGGTATCTGTAAATGATGAACTGCATACAGATTTAATGCCTTCGCTACTGCCATCTTCACTGCATCGATAGCTTTTTCGGTTGCTTTTTCTGGTTCGTTTTTATGAACCCAAGAGTTTTGATCTCTAATGTTCGCCATTTCAAAAAGATGTGGATTCAAACCAGTCTCACGAAGGGTATCCTGGAAAAGCGGTTCATGGGTCCGCGGTGTACAGGATGCAATCACAATACGATTCAGACCGAGCTCTTTTATCTTCCCCTTTATTTGTTCCTGGGAATCTTGAGAGCAGGTATAGATGCTGTCATCAGCATACACTACATAAGGAAGGGTTTTTGTATACTCAACGACTCTTTTAACATCTACGATGCCACCGATGTTGATGCCACAGTGACAGATAAAAACTCCTATTCTTGGGAAATCCTTGCCAACGTCAATCTCTTCAGGGTATTTCTTTTCTATAATCTCTGTTCCCCGCACGTCGGAGATGCCCTTTGCGGCCTCTGCAGCAGCTGCTGATGCTTGTATAACACTCTCAGGAATATCTTTAGGTTCAGTTGCTACTCCAGAGGCATATATGCCTTTTCTTGATGTTACTATTTGAGAAAAGGGAGAGGTTTCAATGAAACCATACTCATTGAGATTAATCTCAAGAATTTTGCTGAGATCCTTTAATTCTTTGCATGGCTCTAGTCCAACAGAGAGCACAACTATATCATAGGTGTCAATTAGAATTTTTCCTTTGTCATCTACATATCGAATTATTAGGTTCTTTGTTTTCCTATCTTGTTCCACCCCAGGAATGCGGCATCTGCGATAAATTACGCCATACTCGTCTTTCGCTCGGTTATAGTATTTCTCAAAATCCTTTCCAAAGGATCGCATGTCCATGAAATAAATATGTGTTTCTACCCCAGGTTGATGTTCCTTGGCAATTATCGCTTCTTTGGTTGCATACATGCAGCAGACCGAGGAGCAATACAGTTTATCACAACTCTCATCTCGGGAACCAACACATTGTAACCATGCGATCTTTTTAGGGGGTTGACCATCAGAAATACGCGTAATATGTCCCTCGTATGGTCCTGATGCGGAGAGCATGCGTTCAAACTCGATGCTCGTTAACACGTTAGGATAGATCCGGTATCCGTAGCTGCCACCCTTGGGTGGCTCATATTTATCGAAACCTGGAGAGAGAATCACTGAACCTACACTTACTTTGATCTCTTGGTCTTTCTGGTCGTACTTCAATGCACCCTTTTCACAGAACTTCTCACAAGACTTGCAGGTTCCGTTTAGATAGTACATGCAGGTTTCTTTGTCGATCACTGGCACGTTGGGTATAGCCTGAGGAAAAGGAATATAGATGGCACCCCGCTGTTTCAGACCTGCGTCGAACTCGTTGGTAATGGGTTTTGGTTCATTTGGACTTTGGGCAGATAAATCTATACAATGTGTAGGGCAGACGAAGGAGCATGCGCCGCAGGTCATACAGACTTCTGATAGTTCTTGGAAGGGGGTGGTGATTTTTCTCTGTGAGCCGCGGTTACCGAATCCCAATGCATGTACTCCCATTACCTGGCTGCAAACTTGGACACAAAGCCCGCAGAGAATACATTGATTATCAGGGTCAGTGTAGGTCCTGAACCGGGTTGTTTTCACGCCAAATATAGTGGCTAGTTCCTTGAGTTCTTTGGATTTCGGGCATTTAGCGAGGTATAGTTCCATGAGGATTTTTCGCGCCTTCAGGATTCGAGGGGGGGATGTTTTGATTTCCATTCCTTCCTTTACCAGTAGACTGCAGGAGGCGGTTACCGTGGTTCTTCCCCGCTGAGTTGCTTCTACCATACACAGTCGGCAGACGCTGTATGGTGAAACTGCTGGATGATAGCAAAGCGTAGGGATGTAGATATTGTTTCTTCGGGCAACCTCGAGCACGGTTTCCTCTGGTTTTGCCTCGTATTCCTGGGAATCGATGAGTATCTTAACTATTTTAATCCACCTCCACCGCATCGAATTTGCAGGTATCATGGCATACTCCGCATTTTATGCAAATCTTCTGATCAATGGTATGGGTTTTCTTTGATTCGCCATTAACGGCTCCAACTGGACATTTTTTAGCGCATAGAGTACATCCAGTGCATTTCTTTGGGTCTATGGTGAATTTAATCAGGGCTTTGCACACCTTAGCCGGACATTTCTTATCTGTGATATGTGCGTTATATTCATCCCTGAAATACCGCAATGTAGTTAGGATAGGGTTAGGAGCTGTAATCCCTAATTGACACAGCGATGTATCAGTGACTATCTCAGCAAGTTCTTCTAATAGTTCTATGTCACCTTCTTTTCCCTTACCTTCAGTTATATCAGTCAGTATCCCATGCATCTGAACTAAGCCTTCACGACAAGGTGTGCATTTGCCGCAAGATTCGTTCTTTAAAAAGTTAACAAAGTACTTCGCCACGTCAACCATACAGGTGCCTTCATCCATGACAATCATGCCGCCGGATCCCATCATAGCCCCAGCCTTGGTAAGACTATCATAGTCGATAGGCAGATCTAGATGTTGTTCAGGGATACAACCACCAGATGGACCCCCGATCTGTACTGCTTTGAATTTTTTATCTTCCTTGACACCCCCACCTATATTATAAACTATCTCACGGATAGTGGTGCCCATAGGGACTTCAACCAATCCAGTATTATTCACCTTACCTACAATAGAAAATATTTTTGTGCCCTTACTCCCCTCTGTACCTATCCCTCGATACCAATCCACGCCTTTATTTACGATAAGAGGGATGTTAGCCCAGGTTTCTACATTATTCAAGACGGTGGGTCTCTCAAAAAGACCCCTCGTTGTACTATGGATATGTTTAACTCGGGGTTCACCGGCCTTGCCCTCTATAGAGGCCATTAGGGCTGTAGATTCACCACAGACAAAAGCCCCTCCACCTCTTGCGATCTTCATAGTAAAAGAGAAACCACTACCTAATATGTTGTCGCCTAAAAGACCAAGCGCCTCCGCGCTCTTAAGTGCAAGATCGAAATAGTCTATCGCAAGAGGGTATTCTGCCCTGACATAAATATATCCCTGATTGGCACCTAAACTGTAAGCACCAAGTATCATACCTTCCAGAACGCTGTGAGGATTCGCCTCGAGAAGACCACGGTTCGCATAGGCCCCTGGGTCTCCTTCATCAGCGTTACAGATAACGTATTTTATACCATCTATTGCAGGAACATTCCGTGCTGATTCCCATTTCTTACCCGTGGGAAAACCAGCTCCCCCTCTCCCTCTGAGACCTGATTGAGTGATCATGTTAACAATCTGTTCAGGAGGTATTTTCTCACGAAATATTGTAGCGAGAGCCGTATAGCCTCCTACAGCTATATAGTCTAGAATATTTGCAGGATCGATGAGTTGGTTATTCCCGGAAATTATTCGTGCTTGTGTACTGTAGAATGGCATATCATCTAAATAGGGTACTGTTTTTCCGGTTGTGGGATTCTTCCATAAAAAGTCTTGTATAATCGTGCCATCTTTTACTGTCATTTTGATAATGTCTGCAACCCTTGAGGGATCCACTTTTGGGTAGATTATCTTCTCTGGGAGAATGAGAATCATAGGTTCCTGATCACAATATCCAATGCACCCGCAAGTCCTGAGAGTAACAGTATTGGACAGACCTGTTTGTTCGAGTTCTGCCTTTACTGTGTCAATAATCTTTTGAGATCCACGTGCTCGACCACATGTTCCCCCGGGAACAACTACAGTTCTTCCTTTAGCATTCTGTCTTTGTTTTTTAAGTTTAACAGTTAGATTATCCAGTTCTTTTATTGAGGAGAGTCTTGCGAGTCGAAGGGAATGGATGATTTCTTGGGGTGAACATGAGATTCCCATTGTCTGAATAGCATTCGTGTTCATTGTCTCACCTTCAGTAGGGAAGTGGATTTCTTCTCTTTGGTAAACTGATTCAAGATAGTGTCGAAGCCGCCAGGTTTTAGCATATAATAAACATCGTCGATGACGACCACAGGACCTAAGGCACAAGCTCCGAGGCAGTTGACAGTCTCAAGGGTGAATAGCTCATCCTTGGTGGTTTCACCTGGCTCTATTTTTAGATGTCGTTTTATCTCGTCTAACACTCTGGGGCTGCCCCGCACGTGGCAAGCCGTTCCCATACATACCTTTATAGTATGCTTACCTCGAGGTTGTAAGGAGAAAGCTGTGTAGAATGTGGCAACGTGATAGACTTGGGTAAGAGGAACCTCCAATTCCTGAGCGACATATTTGAGGGTGATCTCAGGAAGGTAGTTATATGCAACGTTAATCGCCTGCATAACTTGTATTAGCGACCCACGATCCTTACCAAATCTCCTGATGATCTCGTCGATCTTCTTGATGTCAGTCTCATCCATCTCCTTTCTTATATCTCGCTTTGGAGGTATTTGAGGTTTAAATCGTACTAAACAGTTCTCAACACAACTTCCACAACCAGTGCATAGGGATTCGTCCACGGATCGAGCTCTCTTGTTGATAGTAACCAAAAAGTTGCCAGGCTCACCCTCAAGACTCTTGAGATCAGAATAGGTAACGAGCTCTATGCTTGGATGTCTGCCAGTTGCAACAAGTTTTGGGGCGAGAATACACATGGCACAGTCGTTAGTTGGAAAGGTTTTATCCAATTGAGGCATCGTACCGCCAATGCTTGGTCCACGTTCAACAATGTAAACCTTAAAACCTGCGTCAGCAAGATCGAGCGCTGACTGAATACCAGCAATACCACCACCGATAACTAACACTGATCCATGTTTTGCAGCAGTACCTAAAGTTTTCTTTTCATCTGTCATCTTCTACGCTCAAACAATATCGTCAACCATATTCAACAGTTGTTTCTTGGTGAAGTTCTTATGAATCGATGCATTACTTGGACATGCAGCAATACATGCACCACAACCTGCACATAACGCTTCGTTCACCTCAGCGATTCTTTTTTTCTCATTAAGTACCCGTGCTTCATAAGGACACACCTCAACACAGATACCACACCCGGTGCATATCTCTTCATCAACAGCGGCGATCAGCGGATCAATCTCCAACTCTTTTTTTGAGAGAATCGACGCTGCGCGCGATGCTGCCCCGCTCGCCTGCGACACGGTATCTTGTATATCTTTTGGGCCTTGACAGCAGCCTGCGATGAATATCCCATTCACAAAGGTATCCATCGGTCTGAGTTTCGGATGCGCCTCTAAGAGGAACCCGTCGCCGCTCTGTGTAAGATGAAGGAGACGAGAAAGCTCCGTTGCATCTGATCGTGGAACGAGCGCAGGGACAAGGACAACAAGATCGGTCCCAATTTCAAACAACTTATTCGTCATTGTATCAAAAAGATCGATTTGTAAATGATCAGCCATATTTCGGATTTCCGATGGCCGTCCACGAAACATGTTTGCTTCCAACCCTCGAACGTTTCTATAGAACTCCTCGTATCCTTTTCCATATGAACGTATATCGGTGTAGCAGACATTGATTTCTACATCTTCCCCAAGTTTCTCCCGCAAGAGATACACATGTTTCAATGCACTCATGCATCCGATGCGACAACACCATGTGCACTGGGTTTCATCCCGCGAACCGACACAGAGGATGAATGTGATGCTCTTTGGTTTTTTCTGGTCAGATGGTCGAAGGATTTCTCCTTTTGTTGGGCCTGAGGAACTAATCAACCGCTCCAGCTCAAGTGAAGTGATGACATCTGCGGATGTTGCGTATCCATACTCATAGATTGCAGAGGGATCAAGTAAATCGTAGCCGGTAGCAACGATGATCGCACCAACTTTTTTTGTGATGATTTCCTCTTTTTGATCAAAGTTAATTGCTTGTTGCAAACAGGCTTCTTTGCATGCTGGAGTATCACCGCATTTTCCCCGGGTGAGAAACAGACAATGCTTGGAATCAATCGCATATTTCAATGGGACTGCTTGAGGAAACGCAAGATACGCTGCCCCTCGTTTCCCAAGTCCTAAATCAAACTCATTTGATACACGGTCTTTCAGTCGACATGCCTGTGCGCAATCACCACAACCCGTGCATTTCTCAATGTCGACGTACCGTGGTCTCTTTTTAATTTGTATCGTGTAGTTGCCGATGCTTCCTTCTATTCCCGCTATGTCTGCGTAAGTAAACAGTTCGATGTTGGCATGGTTTGCAGCCTCCATCATTTTTGGGGTGAGAATACATGATGCGCAATCAAGGGTTGGAAATGTTTTATCAAGTTGCGCCATCCGCCCACCAATCGTCGGTTCTCGTTCTACAAGGTACACTTTGAATCCATCGTTAGCAAGATCAAGAGACGCCTGGATACCTGCAATTCCCCCACCAATCACGAGAGCCTCAGGGACAACAGGTATCGTTGATGCATGCAGTGGTTCCATGAGTTTGGCTTTTGCAACCGCGCTGCGCACCAGTGCTTTTGCTTTCTCAGTTGCCTGCTCCTTATTGGTATGCGCCCAAGAACATTGTTCGCGGATATTTGCAATCTCCAAACAATAGGGGTTTACGCCGCCGTCGCGAACAACCTCACGAAACGTATGTTCATGCATACGCGGAGAGCATGATGCAATCACCACACGATCTACCTTGTGTTCTTTGATCGCATCTTTAATAACATTTGCGCCAGCATCAGAACACATGTATTTGTAATTCTTGCTGACGATGACACCGTCAAGATGACTTGCATATTCGGTCAGTGCTTCCACGTCAACGTTTTGTGCAATATTGATGCCGCAATGGCAGATGAACACACCGATACGATGAGTCATATGAATTTTCCTTTTTTATTTCAATAGAAGTTTTTCTATAGGGCTTTGGTTTAAATTAAACCCAAGTTTTTCGATGTTTGCCCCAAGGACGATGCCGAGAAGTTGGGTAAGGTACACGACAGGAACCTGTAGTTTTGTTGCAACGGTTTCTCCTGCTTTGGTTTGTCGTGAATCAAACATTTTATGGCACCAGGGGCACACATCAACAAACAATTCGAATCCCTGGGTTTGAACAGCTTGTAGTTTCTGCCCTGTTTTTGTAAGTGATGTTTCCGGGTGATTGACAAGCAGCGGAGCACCGCAACAATCAAGCTTCTGAGCATAGTCGTGAGGTTTCAATCCAATTGCTTTAAGTATTGCTTCGATTTTCTGCGGGTTTTCTGCATCCACCGGTCTTCCAACGTCTGTAGGGCGGATCAGGTGGCATCCGTAGTGTACCGCTGTTTTCAACTCTTTGAATGGTGTTTTCACGTGTTTTTTTATTTCATCAACGCCGATGACATCATGAAGCAGATCAACCGTGTGAACAAGATTGGTTTTTCCCGTGTATTTGAGATGTTCAGATTCCAATGTTGCAACAATTTTATCATGCATCTCTTCGTTTCCAGAAAGAACTCGTTTACATTCACTGAGTGCAAGATGACACATCGGACAGGGAACCAGAAGATCAAGATTATGTTTTTCTGCAAGTGCAAGATTGCGTGCTGACAGATAAATCGTCATCATTTTATTGACGCTTTTCAGGGGTTCACCGCAACAGGAAAAATCTGGGATGTCGACAAGCTCAACATCAAGAAGAGGAAGGGTTTCTCGAAGAGAAAGCTCGTAACTGTACTGTTCAGTTGGCATCAGGCAGCCCGGGTAAAAACCATATTTTTTCATCATGTGTTCCTTTCTAAATTTTTTCAACTGCAAGTTTCATTATTGCCGTTTGAAACGTGGCAGAATCAGTTGGTTTTGACAATGGTGGTAGTCCCAAATCATCTCGTTTTATTGTGATGTTTTCTTTGGTGGTCACCGTTTGTATATCTTGGATGAGACCCAGCGATAAAACAGATTGAAGAATTGCTGTGTATTGCCCAGGTATTTGTTTGCCGTTGGCGACTGCAAGGTTTTTTAGTGCATATAAAATTTCTACAGGGGCAACTTTCTGTGGACATCGTTCAAAACATTTCAAGCAACTCATGCAGGTCCAGATGACATCGGCATTGACAAGCTCGTCGATTAATCCTTTTTTAAGGAGGGCGACGATTTTATGCGGCTCAAGTTCCAATAGTTTGTGGGCTTCACATCCTGAGGTGCATTTGGCACATTGAAAACAGTAATCAGAGACATCGTTTTGTAATTTTTTTAGTCTCTCATTTATTTCTTTTCGTTGTAGTCCTTGTGCCTCCGCCAT
>CAIYYQ010000388.1 GCA_903930505.1 Methanobacteriota archaeon | reverse complement strand
TTTTTCTGAGCGCGAAATGTCTCGCCTGTGGAAATTGTATCAAGGTTGTTTACTGTTGTGATTACGCGTGGAAAAACCTCAAGTACGAGTTTCATTTTTCCTTTTCCGTATTTTTTGATAGTCTCTGTCATTGATATCTGATCAAGTTGTTTCATGGTGGATTCACGGGCAAGGAGAAGTCTGAGGACCAACGGAATCATCTTGAATTTATCACCTTTGGAAAGGAACGGATAGTTAAACCCGTTTTCGTGGATATATCCAAGTCGCGAACCTAGAAGGTTAACCTGTTGGTTGAACGGTGAAAGCATCTGCTTAAGATATGTTTGGACTTCTCCGCCTATTACATGAAACCCGAGATCAAGGGTGTATCCGTTGAGCATCTTTTTTTCAAAGATTGTGTCAAGTGACGGTTCTGAGAATGGGAGATTCATATGAGTTTTTGAGAGAATTGATGTATATTCGTCGAGTGTAAGATCGTCTCCTTTGAATGAACGTGCTCGTCCACCAACACATTTTTCTTTTTCAAATATGTGGACGGTGTGCCCTTGTTTTGTGAGAAGCAGACCGGTTGTTAACCCACCGATTCCCGCTCCGATGATGCAGATGTTTTTTTTTGTTGTCATGCTTACAGTCCTGGTCTGAAGAGTTTTTCTCCAATGAGTGGTGCAAAAAGAACATACCAGATAAATGGAAGAATAAGAAGGATCAGAGCTGGGAAAAATTCAATCAAAGGAATCAGCATGATGGGGACAAGTGAGTATCTGAGAAATGT
This sequence comes from Methanobacteriota archaeon, assembly GCA_903930505.1. The sequence goes on along the minus strand of CAIYYQ010000388.1, from coordinate 4,826 downwards.
TTCTGCGGTGATGAGTTTTCTGATTTTATTTCGTTCAAATGTATGTAACATAAGAAGTTTTGCGCTGACGAAGAGTACTCCAATGGCGAAGAGCGCAAGTAGGACTAGATGAATGAGACGCCATATTTCGAAAGTAAATAATGGTTCTGTAACTATGAATGGAACAAACACGAATGTTACTGCGCATAGTTGTATTGCAAACCCAAAAATTTTGAATGAAGCAGGGATGGTAAGTTTCCGGTCGTCAGTTACTCGAACACCGCTTGCAAGAGCGATGTTTTTTACGTTCATGAGTGGATCGTGATCTGCATCTTTTATCCCGCCTTCGATCGCGTTCATGAAGAGCAGCTGACAGAATGTTAAGATAAAAATAACCCAAGTAAATAAAGTTAATTGTGCGGTGGTTTGAACGACCATGAGAGCGCCAAAGAGGACAAGAAATGCTTCGGATAGTGCAACAAGAAAATCTGAACCGATAAGTTTTTTCCCGTATATGTTGTAGATACTACCAAGACCAGCGGATAAGAGAATACAGAGCAATCCAAGGAAAAATGCTGGACGTGATGGCGTATAAAATACTAAAAAGATGGTGACAATTGTACCAATGAAACAAAGAATGCAGATGAGCAGTGCAGTTTTTTTTGATATGGTTCCTTTTACAAGGGGTCTATTAGATAATTCCTTTGAGAGTTTATCTATATTAACGTCAATGATATCGTTGAGGACAAACCCGTAGATTGATGTAAATGCACCGATAAGAAACAGGATGCTTAGTTTCATCCAGTCAAGTTCGTGTACGCTTAATGCACCAAACACTGGTGCGATGGATAAACCGGCAAGTCCTGGTATTCGAAGGAGTCGCGCATAATCGGAAATAATCTGCCGCATTGAGCAAAAGGAAAACCTGTTTGCTATTTGAGCTTTTCTAAGCGGGCTCACATGGTTTTTGGTTGCAGCCAGGTTCCATGTAAAATGAAATTGGAGAGAATGAATCCAAGTGCAGGGAAGATAACAATGATAAGGGCCCATGGTGTAAGAGTCATGAGGAGAACTGGGACGAGTGCGAAGTTTGTGTAGTAATGCAGTCCAATATATTTACGCATGGTGTCTCGGTTGAATTGTTGCGTGGCAAGAAGTTTTGTTGAGAAAAATAGCATAAGAAAACCAATGAGAATAAGGAGTGCGCATTGGATATATAGGGATGGTGAATTGATGAATGTGGTGATGATAACAAACGGCAGGAAGACAAAAATGATGTCAAGAAGCTGAATTCCATATGCCACGAATTTAAAACCAAGCGATATCCTTAACTCCTGATGTACGACACGAACACCTAGTTTCACGGCAAGGGTGTTTGCTCCTTTTCTGAAATCGTTTTCTATGTCTTTTAGTCCGCCTGCTACTATGTTCATGAACAGGACTTGGATGGTACCAAGGATACACACGATCCAAACAATGAGCGGGAGTTGGTAAAGAAATGATACTTGGGTTGATGCACCGTAGAGCACAAGGAAAAAGACGCCAGCACCAAGGATGAGATCAGTCATCGGTAGTTTCTTGCTGATGAGATCATATAAGGTAATGAAGCACGCGGAGATGATAAGAATGAACAACGACAGATAATTATTCGATACTAATGATAGATAGATTGCAAGAAGGAAGGCAAGGAGAAGTGCTGAAAGAGCGAATGCCCATGCACGATCCATGGAAATCGTTCCACTGACTAATGGGCGATCTGTAATTCCACTTTCATATCGATCGATTTTGTAGTCAAGGATGTCGTTGAGGACAAACCCGTAGGTGTGACCAAGAAAACCGATGAGGAATAAAAAGAACAGAAGAACGAGATCATATTGTTGCATCGCAATTGCACCCATTACCGGTGAAATGCCGGTAAGGACTGCGTTAAATGATCGTGCAAGTTTCAGGTACTCTCGTATCACCATGGCTTATCAGATACATATTCGTAATGAGCATAAAAAACCATCGCCGAATGTATCGGTATCAAATCAGAGAATTATCGACAGTTGACGAATATTTCATTAGAAATTGACTCATAGCGATAGTAGTTGAACAATTCCTTGATGGGTGAGGAAGATGGCAGCACCAATGTAGGATACTGATATAATTGAAATTAAAAGCTTTCTGTTTTCAGACAATGACGATCGATTAATGAGTTGTGTTGCCAGTGCCATGAAAAAAAGAATCAGGAACCAGTCAAGAAAGTTTGTGAATGGCACACCATAAAACGATGCGTTTGTTGTTGATTCTGTCCATATCCACCAGTGGTTGTGATATGCGATAGGGTCTTCCAAGAGGTCAAGGCAGACTCCGAATATTCCTGCAAGAAAAGATATCGCAATTATTCGAAATATTGTACGTTGTTTGAAAAATGTGTTTCCTATGCGTTCGCCGATGTTGAGAAAAAGGAAAAGATTTGTGCTCCATCCAAGAAGAATGATGAGTGGTACGCTCCCGCCGATAACTGAAAAATATACGAGATACCCCGGGTAAATGTATCGTCCGTTTGCTGCTGCTGCCTCTAAAAACAATGCAGCGATCATCATGGGGATGAAATATCGTATGGTTTTTCGTACATGGTTTTTTTTCAATGATAAAAGTATGAGTGTTATCCAGAGTATACTAATGGTGAGAATGAAAATAATTAGATATTCTGATCCTGTACCAAATTCGCTAAGTCCGTGGATTTCAAGAAATGACATAAGTGTTTACACCTTCGCTGTGCGACGTTTTCGAAGATTTATTATTCCTATCGCTAGAAGGGGTATGGTTGCGCTCAATGTGCCTATAACTGTTATTTCGTATATCTGGGAGATTACGCCAGTGCACAGCATGAAGATAAGTCGGACGAGATACAAAAAAAGTATGATGCTGAGACTGAATGTAAAGAGGTTAAATTCACCTAGATCAATGCTTTGATAAATTTCTGTTTTCTCTTTTTTTCCGGTGTACCAGATTAAGATAGTAAGAATAATTCCTGCGCATACGATTGAGAAAAATAGCGGGATGTTGATCATATATGTTCTCTCCAGATGATGGGTGTATTTTTGGTGGATGACTGCATGGTATCTATCGTCTCTGTATGAGAAAAACGCTAATAAATTTTCGTTTTTGTTAACAATACATTAAAATCAGAAAAATGTGTTACCTCTTTTGTTATTGAGAGCAGCTGGATGGATAACGTATATGGCAAAAAGTCCGATGGAGATGAACTATGATGAATTGAATACGCTCCTTGATTCGCTGCTTGCTGCTGAACATTTACCTAGTTTCATCCCCTATCAAGATACACATATTCACTATAGACGGCAGCAGAGGTTACGTATGCTTTTAAAAGCTGTATATCGTTTGTTTCAAGCCCAGTCGTTCTATATGAAAAATGTCAAAAAGCAACTTCAACAGCTTAAAAGCACGGGAGAAATTTATGATGTGTTGAAGAAAAATCGATGTTTGAAGAGTCAGAGGACGTATTTTTATCTGTCAAAGATTGGGTTGAGTGATCTCGCACGTCAGGTTGGCGGTCGTTTTAATAATGAATTGTTTGCGAATTTTAATTTGGCTACTATGTTATATGATGCATCATTTGATGTCGTACAGTGTCGCAAATATCTGAAAGAGTTTGATACAAAGTTCATGGAAGAAAAACGTATCGAATCATCGGATTGTTACCTTATGATTTTTCAAAACTGTGTCGATACCATTGAAAAGGCATTAGGTCCTGTTGCAATCCGGACAGTTTACAACTACGTGAAAATCGAACATATTAGTCAACTGATGAGTATCTATCAGATCTCTGGTGAAGAGGTATTAAAAGAAGATTTGATGAAGATTACCTATGCAAAAGGTGGGATGTCGGCTCTTGTACTTATGCATTTGATGGCACCAACAATGAATCAAAAACAGAGAAAAGCAATTTATGAACTTGGTGCTGTTATGCAATTGATTGATGACATCAGCGATATAAAAGAAGATTTGAAAATAGGTATTCGGACGCTGCCGAATCAAAAACTATTAACGTTTGATGAGTTGAAATCGTTGTACTTTGGGACCGTGAATAATTTAATGAAAATATGTGAGATGGATCCAAACCGTCCAAATGAGACGTTGGATATGTTGTGTTGGTTTGATGATCTTATGTTAAAACGAAGGTATCGGTCGTTTCAGCAGAATCTACAATAAAGAAATGGTGTTTTCGTTGAGTATTTTTTTACAGATTAAAATATATACATTTGTATACCTATTTACTCAGGAGGTTTTAAATAGTGAAATCAGATAGGCGGTGTGAAGCAAAATTATAAATAATTAACAAGTGTTAATTTCAGGTTGTATCTCATGAGTATAAGAGATTTAACCTCAATGGCGGAGGCACAAGGACTACAACGAAAAGAAATAAATGAGAGACTAAAAAAATTACAAAACGACGTCTCCGATTACTGTTATCAATGTGCCAAATGCACCTCAGGATGTGAAGCACACAAACTATTGGAACTTGAACCCCATAAAATCGTCGCCCTCCTAAAAAAAGGACTAATCGACGAGCTTGTCAACACTGACGTCATCTGGACCTGTATGAGTTGTCTGAAATGTTTTGAACGATGTCCACAGAAAGTTGCCCCTGTAGAAATTTTATATGCGCTTAAGAACCTTGCAGTCGCCAACGGCAAACAAATACCTGGACAATACACAGCAATTCTTCAATCTGTTTTATCATTGGGTCTCATTCAAGATATACAAACGGTGACCACTAAAGAAAACATCACAATAAAACGAGATGATTTGGGACTACCACCATTGTCAAAACCAAC
>CAIYYQ010000387.1 GCA_903930505.1 Methanobacteriota archaeon | reverse complement strand
TCAAGAACGACGTTCCCCTGACTATTCACATACCCTGCCAGATGAACATTAGGTTCGCTAGGTGGAATCGGCAGAGGGAAAACATACATGTAAATCGCGGCAAAAACAACAAACGCGATTAGAACTAAAATGATAGCACCAACTATTTCAGATACTGCATATTCAGAATTGATGAATGTAGTTTTGTGCATCTTTCCTAACCGCTATTACTTCTCTGTTGAACCCCCTATATAAATACTTTGTGACATTTTGTCACGGTGTTATTTTTCCTCATTAAAACAATTAAAACAATACCTTGAACATCACAATAGATACCACTACAAGGATAAACCCGTATCGCACCCCTGAAGAGATCCGTCCGGTCGTCATAAAACCACCAAGCATGCCTCCGCCAAGACTCTGAACGAACATAAAGGTCAGAAACATGTTTTTCACCTCCATAGGATCAATATTTGCGATACGTAAATTCCCGATCGCTTTTCCCGCCATTTTGCCTTGAAGCTCAAAAATAGCAGTAAAAATAGTTTTATCGATGATTAAAATCACCCCAAGAAACACAAAGAAACTCACAAAAATCACGATACTATACATAGACATCTCCGTATTTCTCTGCTGCTCCACTCGTTTAATCTGATCAAGTTCTTTTGCTGCCGCATTAAACACAGATGCTGTGTTCCCCCCTATCTCAAGTGCTTTATTGATCGTTATTGCAAGTCGTCTCGCTTCATTAGTGTTTAATCGCTCAGCAAAATTCGTAAGCGCTTCTTTTACAGAAATACCCCACGAAAGCTGTGCAACCATCGCCTTCAACTCAGGAGTAAGTTTACCATAATCACCCTGAGATGCTGATTTAATTGCATCAAAAATCGTCATACCTGATGCAGTAGCATTTGCGATATCACGTAAAAACTCAGGAAGTTTATTCTCAATATCTTTTTTCCGTTTTTGTTTATAACTATCATAAAAACCAACAGGACCAATAAAACCAAGGACACCAAAAATAAAAAAATCAATGTTTGATAACACCTTTCCAGGGATACGAATACCACCAATGGAGACAAAAAAACCCATCACAAAAAACAACGCACAAACCATTATAGAGACCGCTATCACGGTATCGAATGTCTTATCCTTCCCATACTTCTTTGTGATATCGTATTTTTTCCTTCGCAATACCTGTGCTATACGTCTTCACCCATCCCTGATTTCATCATGACGTAAAACCCAGCATACGACATCGGAAGAATAAGCAACGCAAGGATATACAAAAAATCAAAAGAGATACCACCACTGGTAAGCCCCATAATCGAAATGATAATCACAAGAAACAAAGGAAAAGCAATCACCGTTGTCACAAACGTTTCTGCCATGATCCCCAGAGACTCCAGGTTTTTTTTCCGGTCATCAAGATCATCGAACATGTACTTTTCCACACACCGTTCAAAATACGGTGCAAGTTCACTACCAGACTGTATCACTCCCACGATACCCTGGACGAACTCAGCGAATTTCTTGGATGGAGATATCGCGATCGCATGATTCAGTGCAGTGACTGCATCAATTCCCATCAATTCAATTTCTGCGGTAATCTTCTGCGCTTCTTTCTGCACCTCACCATAGAGATCTATCCCTGATACCGTCCCAAAGACCTCCGACGGAGAAATCCCTGCAGC
>CAIYYQ010000386.1 GCA_903930505.1 Methanobacteriota archaeon | reverse complement strand
TTCCACGGAACCGTAAAGATTGTGAAATCAAAAACAACCGAGAAAATCCGCAACATCTACGTAAATAATGAACATGTTGTATCAATGCGGGCAGAAGACGGTTTGTTTACCCTACGTATCCATGGCGGACAACGTCTCCATGCATCGCTTCCGTTTCCAAAGCTTAGAGTGGTTATTGATTCAGATGCTGTTCCCTTTGTCAAAAATGGAAAAAGCGTGTTTGCAAAATTTATCGTCGATGCAGATCCCGAGTTACGACCAAACGATGAATGTCTTATTGTCGACCAAAATGATACATTTATTGCGACAGGAAGAGCTATGTTAAACCGGTTGGAAATGATGACATTCAAACACGGGATGGCAGTAAAAACCAGAGAATCCGTCTAATTTGTTACATTAACTACCACCGAAATTTTCAGGGACAATTATAAAAACACGAGATTGTTTTCTTGAGATGAGGCTGAGGAATTATGACCGAACAAAAATCATCGAAAATCTCAGGGTTCTACAAACTTGCCATTGAAAAAAGACGAGAACTCATCCAACATTTTGCAGATTTAACAAACGAAGAATTAGATGCTTTTGCTAAATCACTCTCATTGGAAACCGCAGACTGCATGGTTGAAAATGTTGTCGGAACATTTGAGCTTCCACTGGGCATAGCCGTAAATTTTCTTGTAAACGGAAAGGATTATCTCCTTCCTATGGCCACTGAGGAATCTAGTGTGGTTGCTGCAGCAAGTAACGCTGCAAAAATCGCCCGTGTCAAAGGCGGGTTTACCGCAGAATGCTCTTTGCCGCTTATGATTGGACAAATTCAGCTTCTTGATATCCCAGATATGGTTTCTGCATCAAAGGAAATTCTCGCTCATAAAAAAAAGATTCTTGAGGTTGCCAACCTTCAGGATAAAATCCTCGTTGATCTTCACGGAGGAGCACGTGATATTGAGATACGAATCCTTGATAGTCCTCTTGGGAAAATGATGGTTGTTCATCTTATTGTCGATGTTCGAGATGCAATGGGAGCAAACGTCGTCAACACCATGTGCGAGGCTTTGGCGCCATTATTTGAAGAGATCACTGGTGGACGGGTTCGACTGAAGATTCTTACTAATCTTGCTGACAAACGCATTGCAAAAGCAAAAGCCGTGTTTGATAAAGAAACCATGGGTGGAGAACATGTTGTTGACGCATTTCTTGAATCCTACATGCTAGCATCGATTGATCCGTATCGTGCAGCAACCCATAACAAAGGAATCATGAACGGAATCGACGCGCTTGTCATTGCAACAGGCAATGATTTCCGTGCGATAGAAGCAGGAGCACATGCGTATGCTGCCCGAGATGGATGTTATACGTCACTTACCCGATATCATAAAGATAAAAACGGTGATCTCGTCGGAGAAATAGAGCTTCCTCTTGCTGTAGGAATAGTTGGCGGTGCAGCAAACATGCATCCCACCGCGAAACTCTCAAGAAAAATCCTTGGAATAACCAGTGCACAAGAACTCGCACAAGTGATTGCAAGCCTGGGCCTTGCACAAAACTTTGCTGCAGTCTTTGCTCTTTCAACAGTTGGCATCCAAAAAGGACACATGTCACTACATGCGAAAAACATAGCGGTCATGGCAGGAGCACAAGGAAAAGAAATAGAACAAGTTGCTGATCAGATGGTACAAGAGAAAAAAATTAAACTTGACCGAGCAAAAGAAATCCTTGGGCATCTAAGAAAAACTACATGATTCCTTCAGCGATATCCTCTGGTTCCCGATCACAATAATAACATTTTATCCGCAACGGATCTTTACAGACTATCTGAAATCTGCTTTTCACCGGCTCCCGTGCATTGGAGATACACGTAGGATTTGAACATTTTGCGATCCCGACAACCTCGTTTGGCAGTTCAACTTTATGTTTCTTCACCACCTCATATTCTCTGATAATGTTGATGGTTGCCTTTGGTGCAATAAGCGCAATTTTATCTAACTCATGGGGATCCAACTCTCGATTCTCTACTTTAACTATATCTTTTTTCCCCATTTTCCCTGAGACATTCATTGCGACACTCACAACAGATGATGTAGACTCCGGGA
>CAIYYQ010000385.1 GCA_903930505.1 Methanobacteriota archaeon | reverse complement strand
TTTACAGAAGGGTTTCGTCGTGTGATTCTCGTCGGGAGTGATAGTCCAGATCTTCCCGGAGATTTTCTCAAGAATGCAATCGTAGAGTTGCAGACGTATGACATGGTGCTGGGACCGTCCTCTGACGGTGGATACTATCTCATCGGGTTTCGAAACGATACGTTTTTACCTTCTGTGTTTGACAAAATTTCTTGGAGTAGTTCATCAGTTTTTCAGGAGACCCTATCGAAGGTAAAAAACGCTGGACGTTCCCTGAGTCTGCTTCCGGCTTGGAGTGATGTTGATATTATCTCGGATTTAAAAAACCTAGTTCGAAGGAACCACAATACATCCTTTAAATCCTCGCTTACGATGTCGTATTTACGGCGTAACAAGATTATAGAAGATGAAGAAGATGGCGAAAAACCTGAATCGTAAAAAAGAAATTCCGTTACTTATTCAAAAGAAAAACACCTTAGTATATTCATTGTTTCTTGCGATCGGCAGTGTCTCCATATTTATTGCTCTGAATGTCTTGAACACGGCATATCAGGGGCTCATCTGGAGTTACACAACAAAATATGTAACGAACTCACTAGCAATCGCACTCGTCCTTCTGATTGCAAGTGCGCTTCTTTTTATGGGTTGTTACCAAATACTGAAGGGTAAAAAATTCTCTTATATCCTTGGGGCAATTGGATGCCTGCTGCTTATCGTTTACCCAGGATATGTCCTTCTTATCGACTTTTATGTCCCGTATGCTTTTTATTATATGCTCCTGCTGTGGATACCGGCTCTGATTGTCCTCATCGTTGCGGTTCTTGTCTGGAAAAAACAAAAATAATTCGAGGGCAATCTGTGCTAGGTTTTCCATTTTTTTAGAACCAAGAACACAACGATGATAAAAACACCGAACCCTGATCCGATTATCGCAATCGGGTCTCGTTCCTCCTCAAGATTGAGATGGTTTTCAGAAATGACATTTCCCTGAACAATTGTGTTATACTCGGGAGGGGGGATATGCAGGCCGATACGGTCTCCAAAGATGTGATTATCGATCACGTGATTACCGATGGAATCACGGATATTAATCCCGGAAAAATTATTCTGTGACAAGATGTTCTCTAAAAGCGTGTTATTATTTGAAAATTCGTATAGACCAAATCCGTTAAACGAATGATTACTTACGATATTCCTGGTTAAAGTATTGTCTGATGCTCTGCTAAAATAGATACCACAGCGTAGATTATGTGTAATCTCATTTGATGTAATCATGTTATGTTTTGTTGATTCAAGTCGGATGCCGTAAAAGTTGTCAGTCAGGGTGTTTTCTAAGATGGTGTTGCTGTTCGATTTGACGTACACGCCTGCTTTCGGGAAAGTTCTCCCACTATGTATGATGCGAAAACCAGCAAGAGTACTATTTCCTGCATCAAGAATTACGACATATTCTTCGTTGTCACCATCAAGAATCGTACTGTTTTTAGTATCTCCAATGAGATGAACAGGTGTTGTGATCACGATGTGCTCATGATACGTACCAGGAAAAACATAGACCGTACCACCAGGGGTAATGTTGTTAAGAGCATCCTGAATTCTTGTGTAATTTCCTAGTCCACTCCCCCCTACATAGAGAGTTGGTTTGGTAATTTCTTCACCGGTTAAATTTGAGAAAAAAAAAGAAAAAATACAAATGAATACAAGGATTCCGATCTCGAGAGTTCTTATTTTTTTCATACGTCTAAGTGCACGGTATTAGGAGTGAGAACTAATAGTTTGTGGAACGCATAAGTTTTTAGTACATGATTTGTTTTACTGGTTAATCTTGTGGTGTACGCATGATGAAAACGACTATTATTTTGCATAGCGAATCAC
>CAIYYQ010000384.1 GCA_903930505.1 Methanobacteriota archaeon | reverse complement strand
TTAGTTACTGCCAATGGACCATATATTGGATTAGCAGGTTTTCCGATCCAGTTCACAGGATCAGCAATCGGTGGAGTTAAACCGTATACTTGGAGTTGGAACTTCGGCGATGGATATGCCTCATTCGAACCCAACCCGACTCATACCTACACAACGGCAGGGGTTTACTCTGTTACCCTGAAGGTAACCGACATACATGGAACATCTACAACCAATACTACCAAAGCAGCAACAATCACCACAGATATACCACTACCATTATTAGTTACTGCCAATGGACCATATATTGGATTAGCAGGTTTTCCGATCCAGTTCACAGGATCAGCAATCGGTGGAGTTAAACCGTATACTTGGAGTTGGGATTTCGGTGATGGAAACACATCAAATGAACAAAATTCTGTTCACTGCTACCATGCATCTGGTAAATATACCACGATTTTAATGGTAACCGATAGTGAAGGAACCATAGGGAAAGATACCACAAATGTATTGATATTTACACTTTCTCTGATTATTGACATCCATGGTCCATATGTAGGATTTGTGAATACTCCGGTATCGTTCACCAGTTCTGTAACTGGTGGAGTCCCGCCCTACAGCTATACCTGGGATTTCGGAGATGGAAGCAACTCAAACATACAGAACCCGACACACACCTATAACGCCGCAGGAGTCTACACCGTTACCCTGACAGTAACAGACGCCCAAGGAACAGCTGCAACCAATACCACCACAGCAACCATAACAGCAAAACCATTAATTGTTAATATTAATGGCCCATACACCAAGTTTGCAGGTTATCCAACTAATTTCAATGGAGCAGCAACCGGCGGCATACTACCATACAATTGGAATTGGAATTTCGGAGATGGAAACAACTCAAACATACAGAACCCGACACATACCTATAACGCCGCAGGAGTCTACACCGTTACCCTGACAGTAACCGACGCCCAAGGAACATCTGCAACCAATACCACCACAGTGACAATAACCGCCCTACCACCATTAAAAGCAAATGCCTATGGACCATATTATGGATTTGTTAACGTACCAGTCCAGTTCACTGGGTCGGCCACTGGCGGATATTATTTTTTTCCTTATGAGTATAGTTGGAATTTCGGTGATGGGAAGTCGACTTTATACGAGCAGAACCCAACGCATATCTATACCATCGCGAACACTTATACCGTTACACTGACGGTGACCGATTACTTTGGTATCACTAGCAGTACGACAACTACCGCGGTGATTCTACCTTCCGTGACTATTCACAACATCAACAAAGATACCTACTACGGAACGATCCAAGCAGCAATCAACGACGCCGATCCAGGAAACACTATCTTAGTGGGTAGCGGTACCTACAACGAACACCTCACTATCAATAAGCAAATCACGCTTATTGGTGCAGATCGGAATACAACAATTATCAGCAGCACTAGTGAGAACAACATTGTTGCTGTTGAAATAACTGCAGACAATGTATCTCTCAGTGGATTCACCATTCAAAATCAAGAATCTAATGGCAGGGAAGTAATCCATATTACTTCAAATGCTACCAAAATCACGGGCAACATCATAAAAGAATATGCTCAATGGAAACCTTGTATGAAATTAGATCATTCGCATGATACTATCATTTCAGAAAATACCCTAGATCTGAGAAACATAATCGCCATAGGAATCGACCTATCCATGTCATCGAATAATACTATTTCCAGAAATATGATTAAAAACGGCATGGTTTGGGGAATATTGCTTAGAGATTCATCTGATAATAATATAATTTCCAGAAACACGATCACTCACCAATGGGTAGGAATCGAAATATTTGATGGCACAAACAACAGCATCTACCAGAACGATATCACAAACAACGACATTGGTCTAGAAACACAATATTCTCAAGTGCAACCAACCAACAACAAAATCTATCAAAACAACTTCAACAACAACCAAAATGCGAACGATCCGAACAACAATATATGGTACAACGCCCTGCGTAAAGAAGGTAACTACTGGAGTGACTACACAGGATCTGATCAAAACAATGACGGGATTGGTGACACACCATACAATATTCCCGGAAAGACACCACCAAACCAGGATTTGTATCCACTGACGCACTCGTTTAAGCTTGGTGATATGAATCTGGATGGAAGGGTGACATATGCGGATATTGACCCGTGGGTACTTGCCTTAAATCCAGTTGCATACCAGAATCAGTATCATATCCGCGCAACGCTTCATGGAGATATCAACCAAGATGGCAAGGTCACGTTTGCAGATATCGACCCGTTCGTACAATTATTAAATAACGACAATTAAGATCAATCAAGGAGTTACTGATCCCAACCTTATTCTTTCACATCCATAGCTTAAATCATTTTATGACGATGGTAAATAGCCACGAATGACTAAAAAATTGTTGCAACACATGAAAATCTGTGTTTTTTGTTTCACTCCAAAAAAGACATTAACCATCATACTATTCCAGGTATGGGAGAAATGAGATATGGAGAATCCTGTCTGTCCACTTGATTTCCGCTATGGACGAAAAGAGATAAAAGACGTATTCGGCGAGACAAGCAAACTTCAGTATTTACTTGATGTTGAGGCGGCACTCGCCCGTGCCCATGCAAAAGTAGGAAACATCCCAAAAACAGCTGCAGAGGAAATCACAAAAAAAGCAACTGTGAAATATGTGAAAGTAAAGCGCGTCAATGAAATCGAAAAAGAAACACGTCACGACATCATGGCGGTCACGAAAGCATTAAGCGAAGTTTGCATTGGAACTGCTGGAAAATATGTTCATCTTGGTGCAACAAGCTATGATATCGTTGATACTGCAAATGCGCTGCAGTTTGCTCAAGCAACCGCATTGATTTCACAGCAGTTAAAAGACCTACGCAGAACATTGGTTGAACTTGCGAAAACTCATAAACATACGATCATGCTTGGTAGAACCCATGGGCAATTTTCCATTCCTATCACGTTTGGGTTGAAGATGGCAGTATACGCAATGGAAATCGACCGTCATCTGGAACGCATGCATGAATGCAAATCCAGAGTACTCGTAGGTAAGATGTCCGGTGCTGTTGGCACTGGTGCAGCAATGGGAAAACACATGCTGAAAATCCAGGAATATGTAATGGCAGATCTCAAACTTGGAACCGAGGAAGGAACAACACAAATCGTCGGAAGAGACCGCTATATCGAACTTTTGTCAGTTCTCTCAAATATCGCAACAAGTATGGAGAAGTTTTCAACAGAAATCCGAAATCTGCAACGCAGCGAAATCAATGAAGTCTCTGAAGCATTTGAATCAAAAAAACAAGTAGGATCATCAACGATGCCGCAAAAACAAAACCCGATTGTCTGCGAACAGATCTGCGGACTTGCACGCATCATTCGAAGCTTCATCATTCCTGCCTATGAAAATGCAATCCAATGGCATGAACGAGACCTATGCAACTCAGCATCAGAACGTTTCATTTTACCACATTCATTGATTCTTACAGATTGGATCATCTACCAGATGAACACAGTCTTCAAAAACATAAAAGTAAAACCTGAGAAAATGCTTGAGAATCTCGAACGATCACAAGGACTCCCGATGTCCGAAGCAGTGATGACAAAACTTGTGGAAAAAGGACTTGGCCGAGGAGAGGCACATGAATTACTCAGACAAAGCTCACTCAAAGCTACACAAAAAAATGTGCATTTACGAACCGTTCTCGCATCAGAAAAAACCATACCGAAACTTCTCAGTAAAAAAGAACTTGATGAAGCACTGAACCCAAAGAATTATCTTGGATCTTCCGAGCAAATTGTGGATATGATTGTAAAAAAACTCTCACATTAAAACACGGGGAACATAAGATGGAGAAACTGGATAAACTAACCGCAAATGCAGAAGAAGTCATAACAATTGAAGAACTGAAAACAGTGCTGCAGAAACCCAGACCACGAGGATATATCGGGTTTGAACCATCAGGAACCGTTCATCTAGGATGGAAGATTTGTACAAATAAAATCATTGATTTTCTTGACGCAGGATTTGAATTTGTGATTCTTCTTGCAGATTGGCACGCAGCAATCAACGATAAACTAGACGGTGATCTTGAGAAAATAAAACTCTGTGGAAAATACATGGAAGATTGTTTCGCAGCGATGGGTATTGACAAAAGTAAGGTCCGGTTTGTGTATGCAAGTGACTATGTGAACGACCCAAAATATTGGGAGCTTGTACTCAAAACCGCAAAAGCAACTTCGGTTGCCCGGGTGAAACGCGCGATGGACATCATGGGACGATCAGAGGATGAAGCAGACAAGGATTTATCGAAGATGTTTTACCCGACGATGCAGGTGTCCGATATCTTTTATCTGAAGGTTGATGTGGCATATGGGGGAATGGATCAACGCCATGCCCACATGCTTGCGCGTGACGTCTCAAAAAAACTTGGGTTGAAACCACCGGTTGCTATTCATACACCACTGCTTACAGGATTGCAAGCGGGTTCTCGAATGAATCCGACAGAATCTCCTTTAAAAAATATTCCAGAACCCAGAACAGCCAATCATTTCGGTCATCCACGGCGAAGCCCTCCATAGAAGATAATACGCAAAAATCCAGTGAACTTTATCCCAGCGCTTCGGCGGTGTAAAGCAGAACCAGAAAACGGTGGGATAAAAGATCTCAAGATCATCTAACGGAAACATATCAACGGCATCTACTACGACAGCAGGAACGATAGTTCCTGCGGGAGAAAGATAACGGTACACAGGGTGATAAACGCTAGTATGAGCGCCATATCCTTTACCAGACCATGTAAACAAAACATTTCCTTTATTGTCGAGATAAATTTGACCTGGAAATTGAGAATATCCATTTACAGCCTTATTCGGAGACAGATTGACAGCAGCACCCCATGTTCCA
>CAIYYQ010000383.1 GCA_903930505.1 Methanobacteriota archaeon | reverse complement strand
CTCCCCTGGTGGAATGGAGAAACTATTGTAAAAGCTATTGATAACTTCAAGCTTGCAGAAAAACCAGTGAACCTTCCACTTCGATGGCCGATTCAGGATGTATACACGATTAAAGGTGTTGGTACTGTTCCTGTTGGTAAAATCGAGTGTGGTATCATGAAGGTTGGTCAGACATTGGTTTTCAAGCCTGGTGTGAAACCTGGTGGTGCAGTTGGTGAAGTAAAAACCATTGAGATGCATCATGAGCAGATTGCGCAGGGTATGCCTGGGGATAACGTAGGAGTCAACGTTCGTGGTATCGCGAAAAACGATATCCGCCGAGGCGATGTTGCAGGACCTACTGATCACCCGCCAACAGTTGCAAAATCCTTTATTGCACAGATCATGGTGTTGAACCATCCTTCAGTGATAACGAAAGGATATACACCTGTTTTCCACTGTTACACAGCTCAGGTCGCCTGCCGGATTGAAGAAATCCAGAAGAAACTTGATCCGAAAACCGGTGAAGTGAAAGAGGAAAACCCGGATTTCATCAAAACCGGTGATGCAGCGATTGTGAAGGTTGTTCCAACCCGTCCCATGGTCATTGAACCGTCAAAGAAAATCCCGCAGCTTGGGAGATTCGCGATTCGGGATATGGGGCAGACGGTTGCCGCTGGGATTTGTCTTGAAGTAGAAGAGGCGAAGTAATTATCTTCTCTTTCTTCTTTTTCCTTTAACCACACATAAATTTAGGAGTCGACCGCAAATGGCAGGGCAGAAAGCACGGATATCTCTTACAAGTACGGAATCAACGAAACTTGATGAGGTCTGCAGTCAAATAAAGATGATCGCAGAGCGAACTGGTGTCGCGTTACGCGGGCCTGTTCCGTTACCAACAAAACATCTTCGAGTACCCTGTAGGAAATCCCCTGATGGTGAGGGAACTGAAACCATTGATCATTGGGAGATGCGGATTCATAAACGACTGATTGATCTTGATGCGAGTGATCGGGCGTTACGACAGCTGATGCGTATCCAGGTTCCTGATGGTGTACACATTGAGATTGTGTTGAAATCCTAAATTGAACACATTTTTTTATTACCCCGTTTTTTTATACCCCTTATCTATTTACCTTTCATCTTGTCTGTATAGTCTGCTGAGGTAGCAAAGCATGGCCTACCGCGCCGGCCTTGAGAGCCGGTCCTCCGCAAGGGGGGCGGGAGTTCGAATCTCCCCCTCAGCGTTTCATCTTTCAATAAAAAAAAGATTTTGTTATGGGCGTGTGGCCTAGTTCGGATAGGGCACCGGCCTTCTAAGTCGGTGGTCGCGGGTTCGAATCCCGCCACGTCCGTACCCATTTTACAGGAGGGATTCGTAATAATACTGCATTTTTAGTTCTTGTATTGATTCTATCTTAGACAATGGTCTGTTTTTATCGTGATCTGAGTACGGATTTTAACCAGGATTTTGGTTCCTGCTGGTAATATTGCTCTGCAAGATGAATATAGTTTGCAGTTCGATTGATGTTCTTGTGCCCGTGCCATTGAGCTACTTTGTAGATATCTCTCCATTCAATATATCGTGCTGTTGCACTCCAATGGCGTGAAATATTAGGATGATAATCTTCCCATACTTGTTTCCCTGCTTCGTAGAGGATTTTCCGTAGATAATCTGGTGTGAATGGTTTACCACCAGTTGTTAGATAGAATGCATTGCCACTGTGTTGATTCTCTACCTTAGGCCGGATATGATCAAGATAGTTTTTGAAGCTCTTTCTATAGCGTGAGAACATGACTGTTTTTTCTGGGACGATGGTTCTTTTTCGTCCATGTTTTTTGCTTTCTGTAATCGTCAATGTTCCTCTGTTGTTATCCTCATGAAAACTCTCAACCGTCATGTTGCATGGTTCACTTGGTACTCTCCAACCAATTATAAAATTGTGAAACATGATGTATTGTACTGTTTTTGTAAGGTGGGAGTCCTTGAAATATTCATGGTGAATGAGTTCTCGAACTGTTTCAGGGAATGGTAAAATGATTTCGTTGTGCTCGGGTCGTATTGGTGGTCGATATTTCCATGAAAGGCTATATGCTTTCAGGAACATTAACATTGTCAGCCATTCATTATGCAATGCGCATGCTCCTGCGTTTTCGAATGTCTCGCGATAATCCATATGACGAATGAACTGTTCATAGTTAGGTTTGCTAAAATTGACAGGAACTGCATGATTTTCCATGAACCTGGCATATTGTAATCGTTTTTTTACTGTAGATGGACTAAGTCTCTGTCGCAGAATCCCATGTAATGCAATGTCTTCAAAAGTACATTCTGCAGGGTTTAACGTTATCGGACAATCAATTCTTTTAAAATTGTTGATCTCGAAGATCTGATCAGATACTTGTACCGCTAATTTTCCCTGAACGGGTCGCTTAGGAAAAGGTTTATACCTACTTGTTTCTTCATTTTCTCCGGCGGTTGATACCAATACTATCGACCTCCAGGCTGCCAGGGTACCGCAAGTACTCTGGTGGCCATTCTATTTGCAGTTTAGGTCATATTTTTACAGGAGTAATTCTCCGAGACCATAAGGAGTTTCTCTCCTTATATACTCCAGCAGGGGGTCACCGAAAGTACTCCTGTTGCTACAGGAGAAAAACTGAAATATAATTTTTATTATAGAAAATGTTAAGGAGGGCTGATCGATAAAACAAGTGGATAAAGTATGCTAAAACATGTAACAATAGATGGGGTAAGAATTCACTTAAAAACAGATGAAAAGAAACTATGGATAAATAGCAAGTATGTTTTATATTTGAATGGCACAACTAATTTTATCCTTGAATCAATGATAGATAGTTATTACGAGGTCCCCAAAGAAAAAGTACCTGAGGAAACCGTAAAAAAGATACTCCAAAAATACAAAGTATCAAAAGAAAAAGCAGAAAAAGATTTTCATGCGATCATAGGAATGATAAATAATTTTGCACGAGATGAACCTCCCTTTCACTTAATTGGTATGAAAATAATTGATAATAAGGATCTAAAAGCT
>CAIYYQ010000382.1 GCA_903930505.1 Methanobacteriota archaeon | reverse complement strand
GTTCCTTAGGATCTTTGATGGTCAGTAATTCATTCCGAATCTCCTTGAGATCAAGTTCCATTTCTTTCGCTGTCAACCGTTCAACACGTGACTGTATGATTAGAAGTTGGATGCTTGTGTCGACATCCGTGTCGAAACCTATTTTCGGAAGCACAACTTCGTTCCCTGCGTTCATAAAATCAAATTTTATTGTTTTTCCCATTTGTTTCACTTTCTCCTATAATTCATCGTATTGGTCTTCATTATTGTCATCAATGAGACGGGTTTTACCGTCATCATCAATGATTGTTTCATCATCTTCTATCTCATCCTGGTTGTTCATCACGCACCCTCTGTTCTACGCCTGATTATAAAGATCATGGCGATGCTTATCCGCAACTGCATTCTCTCGATTGGGCACGTGATGTTCGAGTGCATGTTTGATGAACAAATCATACGGACAATAGACACCAACGTCCTTACATCTAGCGAAAAACGTCTCAAACTCCTGATCTGTAAACACATGTTTCTTGTCTATCATTTTCACACCGAACAAATCCTGCCAGACTTGAACCGACTCCATCTTCTTCTTATCTGTCTCAAGGCCGTTACTTTTAAAATTAACCGTATAAAACTTGAAAAACAAGTTCAAACGAACTTCAAAGGGCTGCTGCATTAAAAACGACTTACGATAACTCTCGTAATACCCTTTTTTCTCAGCACGCATCATCGCCAAGGTCGCCTCATCCGCATCTTTCTCCTTTTGCAGTCGTTCCTCCTCAATCTTCTGCGCCTTAATGATCTCCAACTCCTCCACGGTATAGTCCTCGGGTTTCTTCGACCGGTCAAAAAACCGATGTTTCTTTTTCGTGATCACCCGAGCGATATCATCAGATGACAAATCTTTCACAGTCGCATCCTCTGAGACAGGAACAATCACAGGCTTCGTCTCCTCAACCTTTTTCGATTCTACTTGCATCTTTTGGATATCCCAACCGGGCCCGGTCTCATTTTCTTTCTTTTTTTCCACCATAATATTACTCCTCCAGGCTTTTAAGCGAATGATCAATATATACCAAAATATTCCCTAGATCATTGCAGATACTTGATTGCAACCTGTTTTTCTGACTCCAGTTGAATTGTTTCTCTTGGGCGTTTTTTGAGCCGGACACAGAGATGTCCGGATGTTCTGCTTTTATCGCTTCAACTTCAGAACGTAGTGCGGTTAACTGGCCTTTTAACTTTTGTTTTTTTTCGTCTTCCATAATTTTTATTCAACTCCATTGAAACCTTCTTTTTTTTATAGTCTCCTAAATTTCTTCCGCACATCCGTGACCCTCACAGACATCTGCGGTGAATCATCATACAATGCACCAGGATCCTGCGACGACCCAGAATGATACAACCCTGATCTCCCACTGCCACTGATACCACGAGCAATCACATCGATCTCAGATGTATCCTCAACCGGCTTCCGTCGCAATCCTCTGAACAATTTCTTAAACATCTTTCATCACCATCTCATCCATACATGCCGACCTTGTTTTCCTTCGGACGATGCTTCTCACTAAACTCATGAAACGCAACTGCGAAATCCTCATCAAAATACTCGATGACAAACTCCCGCATCACACTCATCACCTGCTTCCTAGACTCATCAAACAACTTATCCCGATCATTGGTCAAACCAGCGATCTTATCCAACAACAACCGTTTCTTCGTCTCCAACTCACTGATCTCACCACCAATTGCTTCTCCTGCAGTGTCTCCTACTTTACCAGTTTGCCCCATATCTGATACCATTGGATTAACCGGTTTTTCAAGCAATGAAAAAATCACCCGTCCCACACTCCTTCTGAAACAAACAATAACGCAAACTATCAACCGCATGATCATCACGCTTCACAGGCAACTCAGAAACATCATCCCGACCCTTGACCTTCTCATAATGATACCCCTCCAACTCCTTAATCAAATGCACACAACCACGATCAATGAACAAACGATGCTGACGCAACAACGTCTTAATCCTACTGATGCCAGCAACCACATCATTATCACCAGCAACACACCGCACAAGACGACCAATCTCCTCAATCGCCGCAGGCATAGACGGATCAGCACATATCTCACGGAAATTACCAACAAACGGCGCGACCACATCACGGATACACCCAGCAAGCTCACTGATCGTCAAACCAGACTTATAAAACTCAAGGACCACATAGAAATTATCATCACCGTCAACACCGACCACCAACAAACAAGAAGGATTCCTGAAACCATAATCCAAACCAGCACGATACTCATTGAACACACGACCCCCGAAATCACCCACATGAACATCACGATCAAATTCACTGTAGATCAATCCCTCCATCGTGAACCATTCACCCTTCAAATAACGCCTGGTCCAATCAGCATCATAACTTTGCTCTAACGATTGCACATAACCAACAGGAAGAAAACTATTATCATAAGAAGACGTCGTCACCACAAAATAATCACCAGACGGCGGATGCTCAAAAAACAACGAATACAACCAGCAATTACGATTCGCAGGATTACCACACAACACACCAAAATGATGCTTCGTATGATGACCCCTCAGTCTTCCCTGCAGCATGTTAAAAACATCCTGACTGACATCCGTGGGTTCATCGAGAAAGAAACCATCAAGATTCAACGACTTGAACTTACTGAAATCCTCACAACTACGAAACAACACAACAGAACCATTATACAACGTAATCTTCAACTCTGTTCGATTATAATCCTTGATCAATTCCACGCCCGCGCCTGCCCCATCAAACGCCTTCTGCATCAACTCCAACTCCTGCAGAAACGTCGTCAGGACCGTGTCACGCAACTGCGGATACGTCTGAGACGCACACAACCACACGCTACCAGGATACTCCAAGACTTCCTTGATCACCTTATGGCAACCCAGGATCGTCTTACCTGCACCAAACGCACCACTATAAAACGGGAAACGTTTCTCAGTCTCCAAGATCAACCGCTGCTTAGGCAGAAATACACGGGGGCATGGCACATCAACCATCAGATTGCACGCTCCCAACGTCTACCTCTGGCTCTTTTACTGCTGCCTTTGCCTTTTCAGGGGTCACGGCATCCATGGATCTGTACGTGATCACAACCGGCTCAGGTTTCATGTTAGCAGGCAAGAGTCTATCCATTCGCTCCATCAACGATGTTTTCCTGATCACCATCTCACTGAGTTGACTCGCAAGATTACTCCGGGTCTTAGGATCACGACTCTCTTCCATCGCCTTGCTGACAACCTTGATCGTATGCTCCAACTCATGCTGAGACTTATTCAAGATAGCAACCCAATTAACAGAAGGCATCTCAGACATCAGTCCATCGATATCACGATGGATCTGCGTGTGAGACACCTTGTATTTCCTTGCCTGTTCACTGACGTTTACAGAGAAGATGCCATCCTCTTCGATTAGTTTCCGTAGTTCTTCTTTTCGTTGAGCTGGACTGATTACTTCCGCTACTGGCGTTTCGGATGCTGCGTTCTCAGTTGTTTCCTCGGATTTTGGTTGCTCGTCCATCGTAATGATCTCCTTTTCGGGATTTTTATCTAAATTTTCCATACGATTTCCTTTAAATACTCACAAGATTTTTTGGTTCGGGATTCACACATTTAGCATAAACTCCCATGTTGGGAGTCGAACAGTTAACAATTGTTAATTTAGTTGAAGAATGAAAAACAGAAACAAGACGACCGAGACATGCGGGCAGGTCGTGATAATCAATTTTTTTGTGTTTGAAATCGTGATTTTGTGGAAACTGTGGAAAGGGTATTTTACAACTCTTATATATACATACCATGTTCTTCTTTTTCCCTCGTACGCGTTGCATAGAAAAACATGCTTTCCATCGTTTCCATTTTGGCATTATTGTCCTCCTGTTGTCCCTTCTATTCTGTCATGGCTATTGTTATCATAGTTGTCTAAAGTGAGTAGATCTCCGATTCTTGAGTAGGTGCATGTAATTCCTTTCCATGTTTTTTTATGGCCGTTTTTTCTTGGTTGTCCTTCGATCACAGTGGCACCGTGTGGCAGCTCTGGTTTGAAAAATCTGGAAAAAACGTTATCTGCTTTGTAGGGGTATCCCAGGTTTTTGCAGAATTCTACGTAGGATAGATACATTTCTTCTTTGTTTGTTTCTCCTGATGGGTCTACTATGATGTATTGGTCTACGAATTCCCGGATGGGGTTGTTCCCTTTTTGCATGATGTCGCGTATTTGTTCAAGTGTTCTATGCTCTGAGTATCGATGTTGTTTTTTGAGTCGATATAGTCCTTCTAACGCCCAGTTGAATAGACCACTTAGTTCCTCTTCGGTGCATAACTGTTCGTAGTATCCATCTATTTGATTCTCGAATGGTATTTGATTTCCGAATACGATTACGATCCATCGGACGTAGAACGCCTCATTTTTGTTTTTCGTGTCTGGTATTTTGTTGCAGAAGAATATGAGTTTAGCGTAATTTTTGAATTTGAATCGGTCCTGGAATTTTTTTTGTCCTGATAGCCAATCATCGCCGGTGATGGCCAGGAATTTATCGATATGTGTTATTTCCTGGGGGTCTAGTTCACTGCAGGGGTTCGCAAGTTTTTTGTATAATTCCATTGTTGCAAATCTATCGGTGCAGAGGTCCCAAAGGTTTACATTTGATGTGTTTTCTTTTCCCAGGAATTTTTCTATTATGTTGAGCATGACGGATTTCCCTGTGTCTCGTTCTCCTACGCACATTAAAGCTCGTTTGTATCTGTATGCCCGTTGAAGGCAATCACCGAAGAATTCTTGCATTAAGGGAAGATCGTTTACGTCGAGGGTTTCATCAAAAAACGTCTGCAGTTTGTTTATCTTTGCTTCCGGGTTGTAATTCGCTGGGACTTGATTGAGGAATTTATAGTTTGGCGAATGTGGTATGAGTTTTTTTGTTTCGATGTCAAATACCCCGTTTTTCAGGTTAATGAGGTTTAACGGTGGCTCCAGTTCATCTCGTTTGATATATTCCTTTGTTTTTATATAAGTGAGAACTTCTTGTTTATTTCTTGTGGACATCTTGTCGCTGAGATAGTAATTTGTGCGTTGTTCTATGATGCGTTCCCCGCCGTGTTCGTAATAGGATCCATTGTACCAGAGGATCTCCTGGTTATCTTGTATTACCAGGTAATGGCGATCATCCTCTTCAAGTATCAGGTTTGCTAATTTAGGACAGTTAATGTGGCCAGTTGGTTCACCCTTGCTATTTTTCTCAAATACTTCGTACTGATCGAGGAGTATTGTTCGGTTCGGATCATCAAATGTTCCTCTGCATTCCATGGCGTCGATGTCTTTTTTTATTTGATATTCCGCTGTTGTCTCTTCTTTTGTTTTTACTATTTCTTGTCTCGGTAACTCTGGCTCTGGTTTGATCTCTTTTATTTCAGGTTGAACTAATTCTGTACCGGGGGCATTCATCCATATCTTGACATGTTCCTCAGTGGCTTCTATCACGTCACCTGGCTTGAAAAGACCGACGTCTTTTGTGAATCGTATCTCGGTCATTGCTTCCCGCTCCTGCGTATATCTATGTCAAGGATCTGTACGGGGTATTGTCGGACTCGTTGAATGAACTTCTTGATTTCTTCACGATTTTTATTGCCTTTATAGAAGAAATGAAAATGTGTCTGGTAGATGATTCGTTTTGAAGGAGGAGAGACGGTAGTAGGTGAGCCGTTTCCCACTACCGCTAATGAATGAAGGTTTGTCATCAGAGTGTCCTCCGATCTGTCAAAACAATCTCAATTATTTTCTGAAAAGCGATTGCGCTGGTCTGCGTGCGTGTCGTAAAAATCAGTGAATCATTGTTTATTGATTCGATGATGCCGTTAAGAATGAATAGGGGTTGATGGTGGCCTTCTACCGACAGTTTGACTACTGGGCTGGGGGTTTTGGGGATGAGCCGGGTGATTGTTTCTTTGTCCATTTTGGGTCGCGTCCTCCAGGGGTTTATGCTGGTGTGATCTCGTATATGTCGTTGTACTTGATTGTCACGGATCGTTCTGCTGTGGCCAGCATCAAAGCTGATTCGTAAGAGCCAGCGTCATGTTCGACCACCGTCCCGGTGAATGGATGGGTATTGCCTCCGGCGTCCCGTACGGTGATTGTCACTGTTGGGGATGTTATTTCATCAAGGGTTTTTTTTACCAGGTCTTTATCCATTTTGTGTCAGTCCTCTTTATGATTGTTTTCTGAGTTCCTCGTGCATCATGGTTCGGAAATCTTCTTTGCTCATGGTGAATTTCTCAGTTGGTGGCGACATCATGGGTGTTTGCATCGCAGCGGGTGGCAGTCCGTTTTCGTTGCAGTAGTGGATATGGACACTGCCTTCTCCATTTGCGGCACATTTTAAAATACCCATGCCGATGACTTGTCTCCGTATTTCCCGGATCCTTCTTTGCTGATTTTCTTCATATGATAATATCATGGTTTCTCTCCTTTTTGTTTATATTTTTATTTTAGATTATAATAGGCGTCGAAATACCGGAATTGAAAAATCTCGTACAGACTAGAATTTAAGACGTTGGTCTCAGTGACTCCTAGATGTTCGGCTGTACTTTTGAGTATTTTAGCAAGAGCAACATCAATCTCAATTTCCATTTTCATCTTCACTCCGACATCTTCCGGCGAAATATGGTCGACAGCCTGTTTCACGGCCAGGTCGATTCTTTCATCCACGATTCGAGCCATTTTTTTCTCTCCATTATATATCACTCTTTTTCACAGATAGGAATTTACTTCTGTTGCTGCCAGTATTTCCAGTTCCGGTAAAGTTGAAGTTTTTGCTTTTGCTGTGTTGATTTTTTTGGCTCTAGGACATGGAATTTCGCGTGTATTTCCGCGATACGTTCCGGTGCCAGATAATGATCGTATTGTTTGATGACCTCTGTTTTCATTGAAATTATTACACTGGTTGTGTCGTAGTTCTCGTCAAACTGAGTATTTTTCAGAGTCAATGTGTGGCGGTCCTGCATCTCTCCTTTTTCGTTTTCCCAGCACAGCGCATGGGCCCATGCTGGTACTGCAATATGGCCGTATTTTTCTCGGGGGTAATCATGGTTTTTGTTCACCGGGTCATTTTTTCTTCGTGGTATTCCGCCAAGTCTGGGTTTATCAGTACCCACGCAGATTCTTTTTTTCTGCCTAGATTTTGGCATATCTCGGTCATCTCTTTTTGCAAAGTAACGATGTCTATGTTGCTGTTGGCATTTCGTGCATCGTTGTGTACGGTTCCCGCGTTTTGAGATGTCTATGCCGCAGTCAATACAAAGACGTGGATCCATCTTGTTCATCATACGGTCTCTTCGGTCTCTGATTCATCAAGTGTCTCGGTGTGATCCAGTTGATTGATCAGTTGCAGTTGTCGGAGTTCCTTGCCGCTGTTGTTTTCATCAGTAATGTGTATTTCCCTGGGTGGTTTTGCTTCAATTAAAACAATGGGTGTTCGTACAAGTAATTTGAAGTACGCCAGGTCGCGGGTCATGCTTCTGTTTCTAAAAGTTGAATTTGTTTGTTGGCCTTAGCAATACGTGACAGTAAACAGGATGTCAGATCCAGCGGTGTTTGTTTACAGGGCGTCGGGCATTCGCCGCAGTATTTGTTTTTGTAGTAGTCAACGGAGTTCATGGTGACCCCCTGAGAACATGCGGGCGTTGCTGCAGATCCAGGTCGAGCAACTGGTCGAGTTTGTTTATCCAGCCGTCAACGACTCCTGATCGGTACTGAAAGATTGTCCGATCATTTAGCCAGTAAGGGACGTCTGCGCCATGGATGAGTTTCTGCAGCCGGTGGATCTCAGCGTAGAGTTCATTGGTGTTTGTCGAGTCGATGCGCATCCCTCCTTAGGGAGATTTCATTAATTCGGACGCAGTCTGAAAGGTGAGATGTTTCTTGAAAAATTCATTCACGAACTTTGATTTTGATACTAATCCTTTTGTCCGATCAATGATTTCCAGATATGATTTATCGATGCTTACTGACAGATGTCCCTTTATTTTTTTTCTTTTTGCCATTCAATTCACCTGCCAAAAGTATATTAATGTCAAGTATAATAACAGAATGTCCCTTACTCATTTTTCATTTCCTTTATTTGTTTTTTATTTTCATCTCTTATTATCACAAATTTACATTTCAAAAAATCAATTATTTCTTTTCGT
>CAIYYQ010000381.1 GCA_903930505.1 Methanobacteriota archaeon | reverse complement strand
CTTTAATATATTATTATAAACCCTTTGATAAAAAAATTCCTATTAAAAATGAATCAAATACAAACATTAGTAATTCTATAATCAATGAAATAAATAAATCTTCTATTGATACTCAAAACCCAACAAAACCGAAACCAAGTGGCAGCGGATCATCTGGAGGTTCTTCAGGAGGGTCTGGTGGAGGTGGAGGAGGTTCATCAGGAGACGGAAACAATCCACCTAGTTGTATTCCTGATTGTGACTTAAAGCAATGTGGGGATCAGCTGGAGGATGTGCTTGGTTTGTCGCAATTGCGAATATATGTAATAGCTTGCTGGAATGAACTGTCCGTTACCGAAGAGGGTAATATATTCTAACTGAGGATGAATGGTGGTATCCCTGAGAAAATTAATGATTTTTTTCGCAAGAATATAGTTGTATTCTACGATAAACAAACGAGGAAGTAGACCAGTTGCATATCCTGTAAACGGTGGATCTTCTGCGGTATTATAGTTCGTATAAATCCATGTAGTATTGACTACGATTGTGGATATGCCTTCTGTATCATGGAATTGTTTTAGAGTTCTGGCTGCTTCGTAAAATTCTGGAGGAGTAATAATGATGTTTTGTTCAGAAAATGATAAGGTTTCAGGAGAGGGAATTAATTGAGAAGAGGCGGATCGACTGCCAAGGGGAATACCAGATGCTATAAGAATGAAACAGACAAAAGTACATATGGTGATTGTTTTTGTATATGTATAATCCCCCAAGATATACCTCAGGTTTGTAACAAAGCATAGCTTTAAAAAACTTTTCCCCTTCAGAATGAGGGCAAATCATCATGTTTTGTTACATAGGAGTACATATCATAGTGGAAATGGTACGTCTTTTGTGTTAATATAGGTACTTCTCTGACGAGCGCCCTTGGAATTTTGTTTTTTTTATGATCACATCAACAAGAGATCTACTTCTCACTTTCTTGGAGGTAAACAAGATTTTTTATTCTTCGTTCGATGATGAAAACTTCTGTTATTCTTTTTATGGCGTCTACTTCATCTCGATCCCCTATTGATCCGACAATTTTTATTTCCACTTTTTTCAACTCCCCCTTTTCTTAATTTAGGTTGGTTTTTTATGTTCCTCAACCATGGTTCTCATACATTCATGTGCTCGAATAACCGCATCTTCAGGAGGCAGACCGCTCTCCCGAAGCACCTTATAGAGTTGCCAATATTCTTCGTCCATTTTTTCTCACCCGTTTTCTAAGGAATTTTTCATGGTTCAGGTAGTTGTGATACCATAAGAATATGGAACAAGAATGTTATTTTAATAACAAGACTTGGAAGGATGTTGAAATTTTTTGTAACATTTTTTTTTGTCAAATCCTTCGTCTTCATTAAGATAGAAAGACAAAATATTGTTAAAATAGGTTACGTAATACCTCTAACGAAACTATAAATAATAGTTATTATTTACACAATTTTGTAGTTAGAATAAACAAATGGTAGTAATATAGTAACAAAAATAGATAACATGGGGGAACCAGACATGGTGACCGTAAGTAATATCGTAAAAGATATCATCAACAGGCAGATTTTTCTCCAAGAAGCAATCAACCAAGAAATTGTTTCATACAATAAACTCGCCCGATATCTCAAACCAAAAATCGAAGAAGAACTGAAAAAAGAAGTAAAAACCTCAGCGATCGTCATGGCACTCCGACGACAAGCAGAAAAAACAGAGAAAACGCTTGTCGAACCGAAATTCAGATATTATATTGGAACTATCAAAACCGACATCTGCTACATCATGCTAGAAGAATCGCCAACGCTGCTGACAAAATTTCAATTGTTTTATCCGATCATCGATTTCCGGAAAGGCGGTATGCTCAACATCACCCAAGGAAACTTTGAAATCGTAATCATTACAAACAAGAAATACAAAGAGGAGATCCTTGATGTGCTAAGCGATGAAAAAGTTTTAGATGTTGTTGAAGGATTAGTCTCTATTTCTCTAACATACTCAAAAGAATTTTTATTCACCCCGGGAGTACTTTACGATGTCGTCCGATTCCTTGCATGGGAAAACATCAACATCACAAGTATTATCCTTACCTCAACAGAAATGAGTATTATTATTGATCAAAAAAACCTCATGCGATGTTACAAGACGCTTTCGCGATTTGCTGAAAATGAAAAAAATGAAGAGACAAAATGATGTGAGTATCAATGCTCAAGAAAAAACAGTATGATGAAAAAGAAATTGAATGTACTTTTTGTCATAAAAAAATTAAACCATTGCTTCAACTGAATAGAGCAAAAAGTGAATTTATTGGTGCAAGATATAATGGAACAGATAAAAACTATTGGATGATATGCCAAAATTGTAAAACAATCTTAGGTACGAAATAGATTTTTATATTAGAGCCGAAACATTCTTAGCGTTTTAAAAGTTGTAATTCTCTTGAAAGATGAAACGACAAATCAGAATCCTCGCAATCGATGATGCTCCGTTCACATTCACCGATACATATACCGATGTAATAGGAGTTGTGATGCGCGGGGGAGAATACCTGGAATGCGTTCTTCGCAGCCAAATAGAAGTTGATGGACTTAATGCAACTACGGTATGTAGAGAAATGATTAATAAATCAAAACACAGGCAACAACTCAAAGCAGTTCTTCTTGATGGCATCGCAATGGGTGGATTCAACATCATCAACATCGATGAGCTCTTTGCAGCAGTTCATATACCAATTATTACAGTTACTAGAGATAAACCTGATTTAACTAAAATGAAACGTGCATTACAAAAAAATTTTCGTGACTGGGAAGATCGCTGGGAACTCATTTCAAAAGGAGAGCTCCATCAGGTACGCACCAGATACAATCCTCTTTCAATACAATATATTGGTGTTTCACTTGAAGAGGCAAAAGAAATAATAACGCTCTCTACAATACGAGGTGTACTCCCGGAGCCATTACGAGTAGCTCATCTTATAGCATCGGGGATTACAAAAGGTGAATCATATGGCAAAGCCTAAAGCAAATGTTCACGAAAAAAAATGTTTAGCATGCGGTGGATGTATCTCAGTCTGTCCACAAGATGCAATTCTCATGATTGCAAGCAAAGCAACCATCT
>CAIYYQ010000380.1 GCA_903930505.1 Methanobacteriota archaeon | reverse complement strand
GTGAATCCATGATACGTCAACAGAAGGAACGTCCAAAATCTGCAAATTAACTCTATAATTTCTAACAGGAATTCCGTCGTCTTCAAACCATGTCAATTCAAGTTTTTTCATTACACACAAACCATTGAAAATTATTTGTCCTCGCTTTGGTTTTGAAAAATGAAGAATCGGAGGTATTTCCTTCAGATTTCCTTTCAATATTTCATCGAATATTTTTTTTAATATTTTATTACCTTGGAACTCCTCGCATTCTTTTTTATCGGCTTTGGCATCGCCCCAATAATAAATTTGTCCTGAATTCAGGTCAATGATGTCATCCCAAGGATTGTGATAGGAGCTTGAAACAGTTTTTGTAATGAGGATCAATACAGCAGGCAGATGTTTTCTGTCTTTGTAATTAAGCCAACGTATTCCTGGGGAATTCATCATGCCAGTTACGCCAGGAATGTTGATCCATCGCATGAATTGGTCTTCTTGGAGCTTCGGATTTCCTTTGTCCACGTATTCTTTCCCGATAGAGTAAATCATGCCAACCTCTGCATAATGTGGGACGCTATCCTTTTTGCGAATTCTGGTGGAACCGCGTTTGCGATTTGTTGCGCAACAGCCTCAACACTTCCGTAAAATTCAAATTTCGGCGGGAAGGTATGAAGCATGGCTTCTTCGCGATTTGATAAGAATCTGTCTTCTAATGGATGTATGAAGTAATTTCCAGTTATCGTTACAGAAGGTTCGTTGTAATGCAATCTCCTGTAATAGCTCCCATATCTTTTAACGGTTACAAGTTTTCCGTTTCTAATTTTTTTAGTCTTCAATCGCTCGGGCAGATGTGCGTAATATCCCCCTTGGGGTATATGCTTAATTCGTTTAATGACTTCTGGACCGCTTACCGTGATTTCATGGTTTTTCAGAGATTTGTATTTTTTCAATTTATTAAGAGATTCACCGACTGTTACTATTCTTGCAGATTCGGTGGGAAAAGTGATATTGATATTTTGTTTCTTGGTTGCGAGGAAAATAACCCTTCTTCTTTTTTGAGGCACGCCGTATTTTTCTGTTTCAAAAACTTTATACGCTGTTTTATACCCAGCTCGCTTAAAAGAATTACAGATCATATCTTTGAAAAATACGCCTTTCTCGTTTTTTCTCACCAATAAATCAGCGACGTTTTCCATGACCACAAAATCTGGATTTAAAATCCGTATTTTCTTGATATATTCTTTGAAAAGAATATTCCGTTTGTCGTTGGCTTTTAAATTATTATTGTTTAATCTCGTAAAGCATTGGCAGGGGGGACCGCCGATAACAACATCGATTTTGTTCACTTTTTGTTTTTTCAAAATAGTTAATATTTCCTTTTCTGTAATTTCTCGTATATCCTTATAAATAAAATCTGTTTCTGGAAAATTCATTTTGTATGAATTGTATGCATCAAGCCAATTATCATTAGCCATTACTATATCGAATCCCGCTTGTTTGAATCCGAGATCCAATCCACCGCACCCGGAGAAAAAACTTACAACCTTCATTTGTGCCCTCTCATTATTTATTTATGTATATTCTTTTTTGTTTTCTGTCTCAATAATATTAGTCCCTTTTCCACAGCGTGTGTGATATTTGCATATTCCTTGGATTTTACTTTGGATTGAATCCAATCGAATAACTCTGGTTCAAGTGTAACAGAGGTTTTTACCTTATGCCTCGTAGTTTTTTTAGGTCTCGGCATAAAATAGTGTATCCGATAGAAACATATAAATACTTCGATAACCACTATGTATTAATGTCCTACAAAAACTGATTAATAAGTATTGGTAGGACACTAAAATATGGAGTGGACAATATGGAATATATCAAACTGGAACTGAACGGCAAAACCTTGACAATAAACATAACGGACATGGACGAAGAATTATCCGATTTTTTGAAGGAAATCGTAGAAGGGAAAAGATCTGAACGGTTTGTAAATACATTGCGAATAGGCATCCTCGGTCTCAAGAGAATGGAAATCGCAGGAGACATGGATTACGTAGAAAAAGAATTTAATACACTGTTATCCAAGTTCGAAAAAATATTCGACCCTGCGATAGAAACCAGCCACCTCGGAAAATTATCGACCCTCTTAAAAGACTATTTCGGTAGAGGAGGTAGGGTTGAAGGCATTTTTGACCCCATGAACGGGAACACCCCTCTTGCAATATTGCGAAAAGAAATTACCGCAGAAATCAGAATACTACGAGACGAAATTATAAAAAAAGAGGCAAAAACAGAAATAATCAATACAACAACATTGAAAGGATACGGTTTCGAAGACACCTGCGAAGAAATACTCGGCAATATCGTTCATAACCACATGGGTGACGAACTTGAAAGAAAAACAACAGAACGGGGACAAATAAACGGAAGTTTTGCGGGAGATTTTGTAATAACGTCGAAAGACAGACAGAATAAAAAAATCGTTTTCGAAATCAAAGACCTCGACAACATCTCACAACCAATGATCATAGAAACATTGGAGAAGGCTATTCAAAATCGGGGAGCATCATATGCAGTGCTGGTAACAAAATACCGAGAGGCGTTTCCCATGAAAATAGGATGGTTCAACGAATTCAGGGGAAACATGTTAGTTATAACTCTGGGAAGCAAAAAAGACAATACATTTTTCCCCGAACTATTGAACATTGCATACGAATGGGCGAAATTACGTTTGAGCACGGAGATAAACACCGACAGGAAAGCCGTTTCGATCGTCGATGAAAGCATCAAACAAATATCCCAGAAACTTGAAACGTTTTCGCAAATCCAACGACAATGCACCAATGCCGAGAAGGCTATCGACGAAATCAGAAAACACACAGACGATTTAAAAGGCGAAATAGAAACACAAATACAACGAATCAGAAAGACGATGTCAGAGGTTCCGCAATAGATAACAAATCCAAACAAAGGTGGGAGAAGATGATAGATAATAAATGGTTTTGTGAACCCGATGACCAACGAGAATGTTGGTGTTTCTTGATTCTTAAGCGAAATAATCAATCTGTCATCGATGGATGGGAGATGGGCTATGGAAACCCGAGCAAGTTAACACGCATGATTAAAAATAAAGAACAGACCGAGGAAAAAATTATCTATGAATTATTACATGAATTGTATCGTTGCAAAAGAGAAACTATAACGATATTAACATACAGAAAGGATGATTATCCCATACTCAGAACACGCATCGCTCTTCGGGGTATTCGAGAGGTATACCTCTGTGGGATGAAACATATATGTATCGAAAAAGTAATGGAAGAGTATTTTCTTTTTGATATTTCTGAAAATATTTCGATATAT
>CAIYYQ010000379.1 GCA_903930505.1 Methanobacteriota archaeon | reverse complement strand
TGCAAAAAGAAACGCGTTTTTTATTTGTTCTTTTGAGAACAACTCCCACGCAGTTTTTTTTGTATACGCATATTTATTCTCTTTCTCACTCATGAAAAACCTCTTGAGACTGTCATCAAATAGTCACATAAAAAGATAGCGCAATAGATGGGGATGAAAAAACAAGAAAAAAATAAGAAGATTATAGCTGTTTTATCTGCGGAGAATGTAGATGACGATGGCGGTACCAACGATGACGATAATTGCAATAATCCCAACAAAGAGCCAGATGTTTGAATTTGTTGGTTCTGAAGGAGGCAGTATCACAGCATCTATTATCGTAACAATCACCGTACCACTCTCCGACGTCTCTGAATTGTCAGTAACTGTTATTGTCGCATCGTATTCTCCTGTAGCAGTATAGACATGTGTCGGATTCTGTTCAGTTGACGTACTTCCATCCTCAAAGTTCCATTGATAGGAATACGGTTGGGTTCCTCCACTGGCAGTGACAGTGAACTCTATATTTTGTCCTACGGAGCCCTCATAGGCATCTTCTCCAGGGACGACAATAAGAGGGAAAACATTTGGGGCAATATCCATGTATTGGTCTGTAGAGGTGAAATCCATCTCTAAAGCGGTTGTATAAATTGCTTTGTAGGTTTCTGCGCTATTTGCTACGTTAAATGGTACGGTAAGACGTCCTCCATTGACTGTGAAATCAGTAATATTTTGTTCTTCAACATCAGTGGTAAGCGAACAAGTTTGATTCATATACACAATGGTGTACAAATTTTCAGTATTTCCGTTCATGGTTTCTAATGAAATTTGATAATAAACGATTTTCGTACTAAGGAAATCCATGAGATCTCCTACGTTTTCAATTTGACCGTAGACATCTAATGTAATGGTTACTTTCGTGCTTCCTTCTGGTTTTGAGTAGGAAACTTGTTTGATATCAATGTTTGGTTTTTCATTTGTTTTTTGAAGGTTTTGAAGGTTATCAAGATTTTCAAGGTCAGCATCTGCAGGAAGAATATAGACATCTCCTTGTTCGTCATCGATTGTGACTTGGTTATTGGCAGCTATCGCAGAAGAGGTTATCATAAAGAAAAAATTTAATACGATAGACAATATGATTAGTTTTTCTAGCTTCATCATTTTTATTCTCCGTATATATTTTCTTAGAATATAGGGGACCATTATTCTAGTAGTATTATTTAAGAATATTGTTTGTTTCTCCCGTATTACAAATAATAATGGGGGGTTTTATGTGGTGCTTTATTTTAATTTTTTCTTGAGTTCGTGCATGTGGGTGATGATATCATCGATGGTTGTATCAAGTGTTCCAAGGGTGTCATGAACTTTATCTGTGACGATTGCTCCTGATGGGGATGGTTTGATCACACCGCCTTGTTCAAGGGTTCGCAGTGAGTATCTGACCATGTGTTGTGGTTGGCCGGTTACCTGGGAGAGTCTGATGATACCGATGGGGCCTTGATCGCGTACGGTTTTGAGGATATCAATGTGTCTTGTGAGAAGATCTATTTCTTTTTCTGCGACGCTTGTGATACTTGTTTTATTTCTTTCTTCCATTTTTCACGCCTCCTCCGTTACTTGTTAACATACCATATGCACACGTAGTATATAATTTTTACGGGCGACATTAAATAAAAAATGAATATAAATCATCTCGTTCTGTGATTACAACGTTATACGATAAATATCAAGAAGTTCATCATGAAAACACCGACTGAGAATGACCTCTGCCTGTGCCTTTATCTTTTTAAGATATCGATTAAGAATATCTCGATTCGCAAGTGAACTGAACACAAAATATGCACGGCCGTCTAAAGAAAGATACATGGGGAGTTCTTGTATGAATCGTTTAGTCACAGAAAGACCAGAGAGCCCTCCATCTGTTGCAATATCAAACCACCCATCCCCACCTATTCGATCCTTTTTTTGTGTGGGCAGATACGGTGGATTGAACACGATCATAGTAAATCGTTCATCGTAATGTACCGGGGAGAACAGGTCTCCTTGTCTGACATCAATGTGTCCTTTTAACAGATGGCGATTTCGTACGATGTTTCGACGGGTGAGTTCAACAGCGTAAGGGTTACGATCAGTACAGATGACATTACAACCTTGTCGTGCGAAGTCAAGTGCGATAATGCCGCAGCCTGTCCCAATTTCAAGTACTGTTTCTTTTGGGGTAACATTGATTGCTTCAAGGAGTTGAAAGGTGTCTTCTGCGGGTTCGTAAACAGAATCATGAAATTCGATGGAAAGTCCGTTGAAATGAAAGATCTGATTCGTAGATTGTGATGTCATAGAGGATGGGTCCTTTTTACTTGAAGGAAAACTATAAGTGATAGAAATAGTATTAGGGTCCTCCATGGCGATTGGATTTGCGTTATTAAGTATAAGTCCGCTCTATGAAAAGACTGTTTTTGAGCAATTAGGAAAGATTCCAGAGATCGTTGAGGTTCATCCGCTGTTTGGCGAGTTTGATATCTTGGTGAAGATGGAATGTGCGGATATTGATTCTCTTGGTAATGTTGTGATCCGTAAAATCCGTTCTATAAAAGGAGTTATGGATACGAAGACGCTGATTGGTACGAAAAGTCTTGCAGGGACTTAAGAGATTTATTTCTTCATATATGGTTTTGTTGTCTTTCTAGCAAGGTATCTTATTCGTTCTCCGAGGATCACCATTTCTGCGACGCATCGTATTTCATATTGTTCTTCTCTTGTCGATACGAGTCCAACAATCAACATGTTTTTTTCCTTCCTTTCGTTCCTTTAATGCTATTTGCTAGCATCTTACATGTATTATATTTGTACTTAATAATATAAATACTTTTCTATATTTTCAAAAAAATGATGCCATTTCCCAAAACCACACTCCCTCTAAAAGAAAAATACACCAGAGCAAAAAAAAGAGACAACACCCCACCTTACACAATATTATAGAGACAAATTTATGTATTACTACTTTTATATATATTAACAGAGAATGACAAAAAAATTGGTACCGTACACAATCCTTCTTCTTTTCTTTACCACTAGTATACCAACCAACGGCATGAATTACAATGGAACTACCACAACCATCACAATCTATGTTGACGACAACAACACAATAGGTCCCTGGGATGGTACACCAGCACATCCCTACCAACATATACAGGATGCAATCGACAATGCCACACAAGGAGACACCATCTACGTGTACAAAGGAATCTACCCTGAACAAATAATTATCAACAAAACCCTGACCATCAACGGAGAGCACAAGAACAGTACAATCATCGACGGTGAATATGCGCACACGATCATTTCTGTGAATGCTGACCACGTAACGATAACAGGCCTCACCATCAGAAACTCCGGCGGATACATGAATGACGCAGGCATCATGGTTAATACACAAAATGCCACCATTGCAGATTGTATTGTCTATCGAACAAAAACCGGGGTTTATATCAATCAAACAAAAGGAAATCTGATACAAAACTGTACATTCCATACCAATGGTGAAGGAGTTTATCTTAGAGAATCCTCACAAATAACCATCATAGAAAATCTCTTCTGCCATAATGCAATTGGGCTTAACAGCCAGGGATCTCACCACAATCTCATCATCGGTTGTTACGCACACACAAACGGGATCGGATTCTTCCTAAACAACTCAAACAACTGCACCTTTTCTCAATGTGCTGCATACAACAACAACGACAACCAAGGCGGATTTTTCCTAGACTTCTGCCACGATATCACGCTTTTAAATTGTATAGCAAACCACAACGGATTCGGCATCAGATGCAAAAACAGCTCAGCGGTCTTCATCACCGAGACAGATATCAACCTAAACACACATTTTGGCATAAAACTCGAAAACTCCCAGAACATCCTCATCACACATAGTACAATCACTAAAAACATGCGATACAGTATCCATGCAACAAACAGCAGCTGTACCCTGACCAACAACAACATCTACGACTCCCTTTTTGGCGTATACGCTGAGAGTTCCCAGTGTATCGCACAAAAAAACTGGTGGGGCTCTTTCTTCGGACCAGCACATATCGAACGACTGATGAAAGATCGAATACTCGGCAAAAAACACAGCCGAATCACCACATTTCCATCACTTCACTTCTCAATACAATCCACAGGAGCAGGATGGAATATTGATGAGACACGGTTCCCTGCCGCTCTGCCAACGTCACGATATGAACCAATTGTCATACCTGGTTTGGACAGCGATGGAGACGGCGCACCAGATACATGGGAAGAAAAATATGGATACGATCCCTATGTTCCTGATAATCATCTTGCACTTGATCCGGATCACGATGGTTTAAACAACATAGAAGAGTGTTACATGGAGCAATCAGGTGCCAATCCCTATAAAAAAGATGTCTTTCTTGAGATCGACTGGATGAAACAACCCACACCAGAAAGCCCCTCAAATAAACCATCACAAACATTACTCACCGAGGTAACCCAGTTATTTGCAGCACATGACATCACCCTTCACGTGGATACCGGTGAACTTGGTGGCGGCGAAGAAATCCCGTATACGCCTTCGTTTTCGTATGCAGATCTACGGGATTTCTACTGGAACTACTTCTTACACAACGATTTGAATAACCCGCGAAAAGGTATTTTCCATTATGCGTTCATCTGCGATAAAGGCCCTGGAGCGGGACATACGTTCTTTGGATGGGATGAACTTGACTCATTTGAGATTTCTGCGAATACTCTTCAGGAGAAACAACCATCGTACTCGCGGGATAGACTTATCGTCGGCGGCTCAGTTCATGAACTTGGACATACCCTTGGATTGATCGCAGATGTGTACGGTGGCATAGACAACACGATTAATACGATGCCATTCTCAAAACAATCGTTAGAGTATCTGAACTATAAGAGTTGCCTGAACTACATGTACACCTACAAAATCCTTGGGTACTCCGATGGAAATCATGGCAGAGGAGATTTCAACGATTGGAAGAACCTTGATTTCTCGTTTTTTAAAAACACGCAGTTTAACTGGCCGAAATAATCTTGGTACAGTTTCCTGGACGCAGTGAGAATGGGCCAGGCCGGAATTACCTGTTTTCTATCTGGAGATGCGTCAACCTTAGCCTATTTTAACCTTATGTTGACGTGGAGATACATACTTGTGCAAAACATATTTCTCGCTCCGTGTAATTTGGTAACATTTGTACAACATGGTTTTTATAGTGATTTGAACAAATATGATGAATATTTGTTAATGTGATATTCAAACAACACAAGAAAAAAATGAAAAAAATAATAGTGTGATAAAAATGAAAAAACTAACACTTATAATCGGAATTGTAGCAATGCTTATACTCGTTGATTTCAATGGACTTGCAGCAACAGTCAAACCCGATACACCAATAGGACAAGATATCTCTATATCGAATACTCAGGATAATGAATTCGCAGACCATCAAATTCCTTCGTGCTCTTGTGAAAAGAATAATCCTTCTAGTTCTGGGAAACACACATGTGGCATTCCCTTATTGCCAGAAAATAAAGAAAATCCTTGTTATGTGATGAATGATATGATACCCCCGAAAGATGACAAGGGATCTTCATCACTACTACCAATCAGAGATGATCTTCCTTCCGAGTTCAGCTGGAAAAATCTTAACGGTGAAGATTGGACGACACCAGCACGAGATCAAGGCAATTGCGGAAGCTGCTGGCTGTTTGCTGCACTTGGTGCATTTGAAAGTGTGATCAACATTAAATGGAATAAACCAAACCTTGACATTGACCTTTCAGAGCAGTACGTCCTATCCTGCTTACCTGAAGCAGGAAGCTGTTATGGAAGTATGCCCCATGATGCGTATCAGGAGATGATGAAACCAGTACCTTGGACTGATTCTCGAAATGGGACGATCCTTGAGTCATGTTTTCCCTACCAAGCAGATGATTCTATCCCATGCTCTGAAAAATGCCCGGACTGGGATGATCAGCTTGTCTCCCTTGTTGGATATGGGTACCAGAACAATCCTAGCAGTCGAGAAGAAATTAAGACCCTGCTTGTGGCTAATGGCCCTGTGGCAACTGCGATGTACGCCACTAATGAATTCGCCGAGTGGGGATTTTCGCATCACAGTCCCGATGATGTATATGTCACGGAGTACCAACCTGGCTGGATAAATCATGCGGTGATTATCGTCGGCTATAACGACACCGGTGGATATTGGATATGTAAGAACAGCTGGGGCCAGGACTGGGGATATAACGGGTTCTTTAACATAGCATACGGATGTCTGAAGATAGACACTTATTATATTGCTTGGGCGGAGTATAAGCCCTCGTTTTTCCTAGGACGAGGGATCGAGTACTCTCCGCATATTCCTTTAAAGAACGAAACAATTCAGTTTACAGCAACCATCTTTGATATTCCTGGTGGTACGGATTTCACATGGCAGTGGGATTTTGGTGACGGAACCATATCAGATGAACAGAACCCACAACATATATATAGTATACCAGGAACGTATCAAGTTTCGCTCGATATCTCAGCAAATAACGACGGGCATTCGTACTCAGAGAACGCCACGACAACAGTACGTGTGTTTGATCACTACCCTATATATAATATCAACAGTGGAGTATACTACATGTGGATCCAGGATGCAGTGAATGAGGCAAATCCTGGGGATACCATCTTCGTAGAAAGCTATGTAGACTACGAACATGTCGTTATTACGAAACCTCTTTCTCTTCTTGGGGAAGATGCAGAGACGACGATCATTGATGGTGGAAATAACCCTGGTTCTGTCATTAGCATAGTTGCTGATAACGTATCAGTCTGTGGATTTACTATCCGAAACAGTGGAATGGAAGATTCAACTGATGCTGGTGTTTACCTTCGATCGAGCGAAAATACCCTTAGCGGGAATATCATCATGAACAATTTTCAAGGTATTTTTCTTGAAAGTAATACGCATGACAATACGATCATACATAATAATTTTTTAGATAATCATTTGGGAATCACGCTTGATAATTCTGAAAATAACACGGTCATCGGAAATTTCGCCTCAGACCAGGGCTATGGCATTTATTTACAAAATTGGTCTACCAACAACACCATTACAAATAACGAGATTCTGAATAATTACATAGGAATCAGTGGAGACAATCATGTAAATAACAATACAATATCAAATAATACAATCACAAACAATCAATATGGGATGACCATAGAATGGCATAGTAATGAAAATCTTGTTTCTTTTAACACCATCACCCATTGCGAGTATGGTATTATGATATCATACTCATCAGGTGGTAATTTAATTTTTAAGAATACAATCGCTGACAGCACCTATGGTCTTACGTTACATGGGACATATTTTTCAGAGAGTAATAGAGTCACTGGAAACCTTATTACTGACAGTGAGAATCTAGGTATCGAGGTTCGATTTTCATATAATTCAATAATAACAAAAAATACAATAAGAAATAACAGTCAATATGGAATCCTTAATTCCTATTCATGGTATACTAATATTACTCAAAACGATATCTCTGATCATGAAAATGGTATTTGTTTAGAATATTCAGGTGACAGCAATATAGATAGAAATACTATAACTAAAAATCAGAACGCTATAATGTTGAACAATTCAAACAACAACAACGTTGTAGAGAACAATATTAAAAACAATGGATGGGGCGGGAGTGTTGAGATAACCTGTTCATCCAATGATAACCATATATATTATAATAACTTCATCAACAATGCAGGATGCGCCTATGACCAATGCACGAATTTCTGGAATGGCACATATCCAGCTGGTGGGAACTACTGGGATGATTACATAGGCAGCGATACCTTTCATGGACCAAATCAAGACATCCTGGGTGGCGATGGAATCGGAGACAACTCATATCCTATCCCTGATGGCAACAATCAAGACTTCTATCCGCTGATGCATCGGTTCATCCTCGGTGATGTGAACAACGATGGATCTGTGTCATATGCGGATATCGACCCGTTTGTGGCAGCGATTGGTACCATGCAGGAATCATTCCAAATTCAACATCCTACTTGGTCTTGGCTTGCTGCAGATTGCAACCAGGATGGCATGATCACCTTTGCGGATATCGACCCGTTTGTTGTATTGTTAGGGAATTGAATAAAAAAAAGAAACAAGTTAACAATGGGTAAAATTGAACAAACATAATTATGTATGTTGCGGTTGGGAATGTTGCGTGGTCTAAAATCGATAGGTAAAAGATCTGTACATGAATAGCCGCATCTCCTTTTTTTCCATCTTGTTCTCCTTGTAGTTATCGTTGAGGACAGTAGAGTTTTATCACATTATTTATCATGTTAAAGAGTCTCAATATATTTGTGTGGTTTTATTCAAATTTTTCCAAATGTTCGAAGATTGTTCCATAAACTATTTAAACATTTAAATATAAATAAGTTTTATAATAATTGTTGCTTAGATGATACTCAAACGACACAAGAAAATAAGGAGTGAAAATAGGATGAAAAATAATTCATTACATAGAAATATTGTAAAGGCTGGCGTATCTGTTCTGCTTTGTCTCCTTTTGATAGTATCCGCTCTTCCAACGGTTGGCACTGCTAGAGATATCATTGGTAAAGCAGCTCCGTCTCTTGGTTCAGTTTTACCAATTGCTAAAACTGGAGATGCTGTCAATAAAAAACCCATTCCTGTTCCTTCCTTTTGTTTTACGGTTCAAATACCAAAAATAGACATTTCTGATGCTGTTGGCGATGACGGCCATACCTATCAGAAAATAACTATGCCTGATTCACCGGTTACAACGAAACCTATCGGCGGTCCGCAGATACCTTATCTGGTTAAAAACGTCCATATCCCAGATAACGCCAAGGATATAACGATCCAAGTACAGACTAATGGTGCGCCTACTGTTTATCAAGATATCCTTGTATATCCATGCCCTCAAAAAATCGTAAAGACAGATGATAAAGGAAATAAGTACCTTGCTGAAAAATTCTGTTTCGATGAGAAAAAATATACTGGTCAGCATTCTGTTCCTGAGAAACAGGTTGAAATTGTTGAAGATGGATATCTCCGGTCTGTACGCATAGTCAGTCTTAATGTGTATCCTGTATCGTATGTTCCTTCTTCGCGAACCATTGAAGTTGCGAATAGTATGACGATAACGGTGCAATGGTCTGTGGATCAGACGATCAAGATAAAACGGGATACCACGAAAGGCTTTGAAAAGCTGATCGCACAAGTCGCAATGAATTATGAAGAAAATAACGATGTCTCTCAGAAAACACAGTCAGCAACAAGAGGATCCGCTGTTTTTATCACCGGGTCTCAGCTACGAGATACCACAACGATGTGTGATTATCTGGTGATCACCCATCCTGATTTTTTTCCCAGTGCAGTCCTTGCTGATTTTGTGAATTATCGAGCCACGTACAGTAATTTGAATGTGGTTGTTGTACAGACAAGTGATATTTATGCGCAGTTTCCCGATGCCCTTGGTCAAGATTATTCAATCAAGGATTTTATGCAATATGCATACGATCATTGGCAGACCGCACCTCAATATCTCCTGATTGTTGGGAATAAACAATATATTCCTTCGCATCAAACTAGTTGTTCTTATCCAGGTGACGGTCCATATTGGATGGATGATGAAAAATGGTATGTTCGCGTTGATGGAGGTGATATCTGGCCGGATATTGCTATGGGACGTTTTCCAGTAAATAATCAAATGGAACTGGGGAATATTACAGAGAAGATTATATATTATGAGCAGCAGCAGTTACGTGATAAACCTTTTTCTAAGAAGGCGTTTGTTATTCAAGCAGCTTGTCAGGATGCAACTCAGGAATATAATCGATTGTTTAATGCAGGGTTTAACACAACCTATTTCAATACTAAAGATCCTTATGGATTCACCAACCTTGATATAATCAACCAAATCAATGCGGGCCAAGATATCATCTATTATAGCGGACATG
Source organism: Methanobacteriota archaeon (assembly GCA_903930505.1). The sequence continues at coordinate 6,848 of CAIYYQ010000379.1, read as the reverse complement.
GTGGTCTATGGGAGTGGTGTTATAATTTAAATATTAATGATCTTAGCTCCCTTACAAACACTGTTTATCCAATCGTGATGACTACTGCTTGTTGGACAGCAGATTTAGATTATGAGTCATTTGGTAAATGTTTCCTCACAAAAGATCATAGCGGCGCGGTTGCCTATTACGGGGCAACAATTGCAGCAGTTGAGTCCTCGACAAATCAAATTTTAGCAGAAATCTTTGATAACGGTGAGTATCGTCTTGGTATGGCGATCATGCAAGGTGAATTTAACGATGGTGATCTCTGGCATAGTTGTGAAACATATATCTTGTTGGGGGATCCTGCGCTTCAGTCGTTAGGTTATCCTGCAGATACGAATCTGCCGGACCTCTTTGTCTCATCTTATGATGTGGATTATCAGTATCAAACTCAACAATTGACCATTGGTGTTTCGAATATAGGGGCAGTAGATGCATACAATGTATTGGTAAACGTTGATATTGTAGATGAAGGCTCAGGAGAACACGTTCTACTCGGGAGTCATGTATTTGATGTGGTTCCTACGGGCGGCGAGGTTCAATCAGTGACATTAACAGGTGTGGTTCCATTGGTTAAAGGGGAATATCCTGTGTTTGCTGTTGCAGATCCTGAAAATCTTATCGAAGAATCGTTTGAGTTGAACAATGATGCTGGTAAAAGGATGATGGTGTCACCAACATTTATTGATGTTACATCTCAGTCAGGTTTAGGAAATATACCTATTGCGCGTAGGGTGGTCACCCACGCAGATATTAATAATGACGGGTATGATGACATCTTTATCACAGGGTTTAGGAGTTATTTGTTCGTCAATGATGGCGATGGCACATTTACCGATGCCACTTGGGATACTATTGGTATGGGATGGATTAGTTCGTCCTGTGCTGTTTTCGCTGATTTTGATAACGATGGTTATTCTGATTTGTATGTGTGCAATGTCGATCGTTTGTTTCATAATCCAGGGGACGGAAGACTATTTGAAGATGTCACAGATTCTGCAGGCCTAGGAGGATATTCAAGTGACGAGGCAGTGGTTGGCGATGTAAACAATGATGGATACCTTGATCTATTGATTATAACCCATACGCCACCCCATGTTGTATTATTCATCAACGATGGCGATGGAACATTTACTGATGAGTCTTCTGTTTGTGGTCTTGATGGTTTAAACTCTGGAGAATATGTAACCTGTCCCCGGTTCGTTGATATTGATAATGACAGTGATTTGGATCTTCTGATTGATCACCGCATCGATAGTTCTTCTCCCTTTGAATATTATCGTAATGATGGATCTGGGAGGTTTATACCTGTAACGCTTTTCCCATGGGGATGCCTTCTACCTAACTCGATGTATTCTCCTTTTTACCCAAAATTTTCCACATCAGATATCAATAGCGATGGTAATATAGATCTTTTGATTATAGATAATCGATGTATTGAAACTTTCATTTTACAGGATAATGGAGGCAACATTACCTATAAAACAGATCCACGTTATTCCCTAATCGGTTTGTGGTCTGGTTCACCTCTTTTTGCTGAGGTAGATAATAATCCCGGTGAGGATCTCCTAGTAGAATGGTATCTCCTGAGAAATTCAAAACAAGGTGTATTCAAGAATTTCGAGCATTATATACAGTGGTACCACATCAATGACACGGTTTCTGCACCATGTGTTTTCGATATGGATCATGATGGGGACAATGATTTCATCCTTGGAAATTATTGCTACTCTAAGCCGATTTTGGTATTTGAGAATCAAGTCAATAACCAAAACTGGCTAGATGTCAAACCTGTAGGAGTTATCAGCAATCATGATGCGATCGGTGCGAAGGTATACGTCTTCTCAAGCCAGGGGGAACTCGTAGGTTTTCAGGAAGTATCGTCGCAACGTTCTGTACCAATTCATTTTGGTGTTGACTCATCGAAAACATATGTAGTTCGCATTTATTGGCCTGCTAGTGATAAATGGGATGTTGTCGAGGATGTTGCTCCTGCACAACTTATAACCTGTGTTGAGGGAAGCACGTACTATACTAACGCGTATGGGCCGTATTCCGGATCGGTCGGTGAAGAGATACACTTTACTGGCTCAATATTTGGAGGCATTGGACCGTATACTTGGAGTTGGGATTTCGGTGATGGAAACATAACGTCATACGAAAGCATCGATAATATCACCTCTGTTGTTCATGTGTATACCGCAGAAAATGTTTATGGTATTACCTTGACAGTGATCGATCTTTTTGGTAAAACCGCTAGTACTACTACCATGGCATTCATCCCAAAACCGTTAATCGCGAACGTGAACATCGGAGGACCATATACAGGATTAGTTGGCGTACCGATATCGATTACTGGATCTGTAACAGGCGGTAAAGAACCCTATACATGGCATTGGGATTTCGGCGATGGAAACACAACGTCATATGAAAGCATTGATAATACTACTTCTGTCACTCACACCTATACCGCAGAAGGTGAATATGGCATAACCTTAACAGTGACCGATCTTTTGGACAACATTGCAAGTAACACTACCATGGTATCTATCAACGAACCAGAACCGTTAAACGTGAACATCGAAGGACCATCCTCAGGATATTGCTATGTACCGATCACCTTTACAGGAGTCGTCACCGGTGGTGTACCACCCTATGCCTATACTTGGAACTTCGGCGATATTTCCACGGTCCCAGGAGATTATCCAACTATTACCCATAGCTATATGCGTGCGGGTACGTTTACCATTGTCTTGACAGTTAACGACTCTTTTGGGGTTATCGCTGAAAGCAACCATCTCACCTGCGTCATTAGCCAATTACCTCCAGAGCCACCGACGGTAACACACTACAATGCATACAATGACCATCCGAATGATATGAACAAAGGCATCGGCAGGATCCGCTGGAATACACCAGGCGGTGTTCTCCAAACATTCACTGCTACGTCCACACAGATCATCCCAGGCAATATTTACTATAAGTTCTCCTTTGGCGATGGAACCAACAGCGGATGGCTCGGACCGTACACGAGCGGACAAGTCGCAACTACGACTCATGATTTCAATAATATCGGATACTTCAATGTCACCGCAGTCGCAAGAGTCAGTATGCAAACCAGTAATCCCTCAGTACCATTGACTGTGAGAATGTATAAACTCGGTGATGTAAACGGTGATGGGATGGTCACGTTTGCAGACATTGATCCATTTGTTATTGCTTTGAATTTGGGAAAAGATACGTACTATGCCAGTTATCCCTCAGGTTACTGGTACACCGCAGACACCAACCTAAATAACGATGTCACCTACGCGGATATCGACCCGTTCGTCGCGTTACTTAGTACATAGAAACGGATCTGGCATCATGGTAATGCAGAAGGAAACCGATTGGAAGAAGACACCTTGAAGAAGGTTGATTCTTCTCCCTTACTTTTTCTTTGTTTTCAAAGAGCGCTACGTTCTCGATTTGTTCATCAATAATCTCGTTAATCTTCTTTCCATTTTGTGAGCAGAACACCAGCAATAAAAAACACAAGCGCAAAGACAATGACGATTATACCGTTAAACGCTGCTTTATCAAAATCCAAGTTAATCATCGCGTTGCGTAACCCCTCATTCACATAGTAAAGAGGAAGCACTTGAGCAAATGTCTGGAGAAAAGCAGGCATCTGCGCTAAAGGGAAAAAAGTCCCAGCAAGAAACATCATGGGAAAACTAATTGCACCAGCTGCGGTATCCGCGGTTTCTTCTTCTTTAACAAACCGTCCAATAATCATACCGATCCCTGAGAAAAGGAAACTTGTGGCAAAGATGATCGTAATCATCCAAAGATTAACATGAATGACCACACCCCAAACAAGAATACCGATAAGACATGCAATGAATGTAGAGAACAGCGAAAGAAACATCGTAAACAACATTTTTGATAACAGCCATTCCGTTCTCGTGATAGGTGTGGTGAGAAGTTTCCGAAGAATACCATCTTTACGATATTTCGTGTTACGTTCAATGCTCCCATAAATGCAGAGCTGCATGATCGTAAACCCAATCATTCCCGGAATGAAGAAATCAATGTACTTGAATTGATTCGTGATGGTGCTGACCTGATCCATACCGATGATGTTGCGGCCCCCCGTGAGAACAAGGTTGAATTGCTGCAGGCTGCTGCCAATGATGCTTCGGACAACAGACGTCGCCCCTTGATTTGAAGGATCATAATAAAAGGAGAGATTCACAGATGCATTTGAAGAGGGATTAATTGTTGATAATGCGATGGTGTTCCCAAACCCTTCAGGGATTACCAAGGCGCCTGTGAGATCATTTTTTTGGATGTAGTCTGTGATATTCTCCGATGAGTTTATCATCTGGATTTTTAGGACGGAGATATTCTGCAATACTTCAAGATACATCTCAGATCCTTGAGAGTGATCAAGATCCTGAACCTGAAGCGTATACGAAGGACTGTCCGTACCAGAGAAAATTGCACCGAAAAGTAAAATCAAGAGGACCGGAAAAAAAATCGACCAAAAAATTGTACCTTTGCTACGGATCCATCCCTTGAAGCTTACAACAAAATCAACACCGATAATTTTGAAGTTCATTTCTCTTCCTCCGCGAGTTTCGCACCCGTGAGATTCAAAAACACCTCTTCAAGGTTGGATCGTCGAATATCGATGTTCTCGTATTCAACACATGCATGTCGCATATCAGATAGAACTTCTAAGACACGTTCTTTATTCTGTATTTTCACAGCGAGATCTCCGTTTCCCGTGGACAGCACATCATATCCTTTTTCTTTGAGAATATCAATAGTCTCCTTGGAATCTTTACATTTTTTAATATGCATGATGCTGCCTGTGCCATACCGATTAATTAACTCCTCAAGGGAACCTTCTGCGATGATGTTTCCCTTATGAATAATTGCGATATGATCCGCAAGAAATTCTGCTTCTTCCATGTAGTGCGTAGTAAGAAACACGGTTTTTCCTCGTTTCCGAAGATTAGCAATCACCATCCATACTTCACGACGCGCTTTTGGATCTAGTCCAGTCGTCGGCTCATCAAGAAACACGACATCAGGATCATTCACTAGCGATATCGCGACACCAACACGCTGTTTCAACCCACCCGACAGATTCTTATATAGTTTTTTTGCGTAATCCGTAAGATCCATCGCTTTGATGATTTCATCGATATCCGCTTGTTTTTTATAGAGTTTTGAGAAATACACAAGAGTCTCTCGAACAGTGAGTCGTTCGAACGAGTGAAACTCCTGCGGAAGAATACCAATGTACTCCTTTACATCATTAAACTGGGTTTTGATGTCTTTTCCAAGGAGTTTCACGGTCCCAGCAGTTGGTTTTCTGATGGACTCGATGATTTCAACGGTTGTTGTTTTCCCTGCGCCGTTTGGCCCAAGGAACGCAAAAATTTCTCCTTTTTTCACTACGAATGAAATATCGTCCACGGCGGCAAGATCATCGTACACTTTTCGAAGATGGGAAACTTCAATAGCATTCTCACTAGCATGTATATCTCCGCCAGGAAACGTGAGTCTTGCATCAGTACCACACGAAGGACAGGAGACAACCCTGCGTTCACTAACTTTACCAGAAAAGGTGACGATTTCCCCGCAACGGGGACAACGAACCTTAATATCAACCATGGCTCCACCCTATTATTTTTATGAATAGTATAAATATTAATTAGAAAACAAGAATAAAAAAGAAGTATTTAGGTTTATGCATTCATAAGAGTTTCTTTTCAGTCATCCTCATCTGATCATCAAAGGTATAGAGAATCGGGACACCTGTTGGTATCTCAAGATTAGGAATTTCCTCCTTAGAAATGTTCTCCACATACATCGCAATTGACCGAAGACTGTTCCCATGGGCAACCACAAGGACGGTTTTCTTCTTTTGTAAACCCGGTAGGATATGCTGTTTAAAATAAGGAAGCGTACGCTCCAAGGTGTTTTTCAGGCTTTCACCACCGGGGGGGTTGATATCAAAACTTCGTCGCCAGATATGCACCTGATCTTTCCCGTATTTCTCCATGGTCTCCGCCTTGTTGAGCCCTTGAAGATCCCCATAGTATCGTTCTGCGAGATCCACGGATTGATAGACAGGGAGTTCTTTTGCATGGTCCCCAGAATATGTTTCCCAGTCATGGATACGTTTCTCTTCGTGATGAAAAATCGGTGTTCGTTTATCAGATAATTCTAACAAAATATAATGAAGGGTTTGCACTGCTCGAAGCATATGAGAAACATAGATTGTATCAAAATGAATACCACGGAGTTTTTTCCCTGCAACAGTTGCCTCATCTCTACCTTTTTCGGATAAAGGAACATCAACCCAGCCGGTGAACCGGTTTTCAAGATTCCATTGGGATTGCCCATGACGAACTAAGACAAGCTGTGACACCTACACTCAACTCCTCATACACTGAAACATTGAAAGAGGTAACAAGGTTTAATGATTTCGATACCTTGCTGCATTACGTAAAAACATGTTACGTAAATTTACGTAATTTGAGCAGGAAAATAATATTGTTTCCTATTTTATCTTCCATTTTGGATATTATCGTTACGTGCCAAGTACCGCAACGAACGGGTCGATATCCGCAAACGTGACCGCGTGGTTAAAGTTGCAGTCTGCAGTGAACCAATATCTGTCCGGGTGAGCAGCTGCCCAGGGAATATGACCACCGAGTGCTTCGACGAACGGGTCGATATCAGCGAACGTGACTCTGTCATCGTTGTTCATATCACCGGATTTGAATATTCTTACAGACTGTGCAGGTGACGGGAGACTTGGTGTA
>CAIYYQ010000378.1 GCA_903930505.1 Methanobacteriota archaeon | reverse complement strand
TGCTTTCAACCTTCTGCTCAAGCATTTGCAGGAATTTGCCCCAAGAAGCGTCTGCCATATTTTTTGCATTATAAAAATTCATCATCATTTCTTTTATCTTCAAATCTTCCACAATAATTATTCTGCAATTCTTCACAAGTTGAGTAGTTGTTTTATGCAGAAAATCATTTCTGCAATTCTCTATTTTATTATGTATTCTCTCAACCCTTTGCCTTGCTTTCCATCTATTATGGCTTCCCTTTATCTTTTTTGATAATTTTCTTTGTGCTTTTTTTAATCGCAAAGAAAATCTTTCTACATTTTTAGGGTGTGCTATAAAATTTCCTTCACTATCAGCAATAAAATGATTTATGCCCAAATCAATTCCAAGAATTTTATTTCCATTTTGGATTATTCTTGTGAAATCTGTAATAATTATTGCATACCATTTATTGCAGGATTTTTTTATTGCAATTTGCTTTATTTTTCCTGTAATTTCTCTATGTTTCATTATTTTTATTTTTCCTATTTTGCTTAATTCCAAAAAAGAAAATCTTTTTTCTGTCGTAATCAGTTCAAAACCTGATTGATTATAATTTATTGTTTTGAACCAACCTTTGCCCTTGAACCTCATTCTGCCAACTCTTTTTCCATTTCTTTTCAAATGGCTTAATGCTGATAGATTTGAAAACAATCTATAACATTCATATTGAAGTGTTTTAGAATAAACTTGAGTTATTTCAGGATTTTCTCTTTTTAATTCCACAATTCTATGCTGAATTTTACTTCTGTTTATTTCTGTTTGTTCTTGTAAATCTGAAAGGAGATTATTATAAGTTTGTCTGCATATTTCAAGAGCAAACTCTAATTTTTCTTCCTGTTCTTTATTTGGATACATTCTGAATTTATATGCTATCATTTTCCTTGACTTTCCACATATTTTTTTAGCACATCTAAAGTAACTTGTCCTGTTGTAATCAAACAATAAGAAGCACTCCATAAATGCCCATTCCAAAGTTTCTTCTTTATTTCAGGAAATTCTTTGAAAAGAACTCTTGCAGAAGCACCTTTCAAGCTATTTATTAGTTTCACAAGATTTGTTTGAGGTTTTGCCTTGAATAAAAGATGTATATGGTCTTTGTCTAATTCTTGATTTATTATTTCCACATCAAATCCTAAAGCAATATTCTTCATAAGTTGTTTTGCCTTGTCTGTAATCTTTTCATTTAGAAATATCTTTCTTCTATATTTTACACAAAATATAAGATGATAGTTTAGAGTATATACTGAATGGCAATTTTTATCTAATTTGTATATCATTTTGGTTATTACATTATTTATCTAACTAATTTTATAAACTTATCGGTTTGTATCCCCTTCTTAAAAGAAGGCGACTTAAACCGATTTAAAGTTAAAATACTCAATTTGTCTTAATCTCTTTTTTGCCTGTGCGAGAGTTCTGTAAGTTCCAAACGCCCTACCTGATTTCTCACTTTTCACCACATACTTCCCTTTTGATTT
>CAIYYQ010000377.1 GCA_903930505.1 Methanobacteriota archaeon | reverse complement strand
GGTAGCGTAATACCTTGCCGCTTAATTGGCGGCTTGCATGAGTGGCTTAACGAGAGTGCTACTGTCCCCGCTTGGAGACCGGTGAAGTTGACTTACTGGCGTGCAGTCCAGTACATTTTAGAAGGAAGCGAAGACCCCGTGGAGCTTTACTACAGCCTGTCGCTGTTGTACGGTTTTAGATGTGAAGCGTAGGTAGGAGCCGTCGAAACCTCGACGCTAGTTGAGGTGGAGGCAACAATGGGACACTACCCTTCTTTGGCCGTACCACTAACTTGCAAAAGGACACCGATAGGTGGGTAGTTTGGGTGGGGCGCCACGCGCTCGAAAGGGTATCAAGCGCGCCCAATGGTCACCTCAAGGAGGTCAGAAATCTCCTGTAGAGTGCAAGGGCAAAAGGTGGCTTTACCCGGATTGGATCAATAACAATCCGCGTTGCGAAAGCAGGGCCTAGCGAACCAATCTGCCTTCTCTGTGAGGGCGATTGATAACAGAAAAGTTACCCCGGGGATAACTGAGTCGTCTCCAGCGAGAGCCCATATCGACCTGGAGGCTTGCTACTTCGACGTCGTCTCTCCGCATCCTGGCGGTGCAGCAGCTGCCAAGGGTGGGGTTGTTCGCCCATTAAAGCGGATCGTGAGATGGGTTTAGACCGTCGTGAGACAGGTTTGTTGCTAACTTCTAGAATCGTTGATATCTGAAGGGAAAGTCCTTTTAGTACGAGAGGAACAGAGGACTATAGCCACTAGTTTACCAGTTGTCCGACAGGGCACTGCTGGGTAGCCACGCTGTACGTGATAAATGCTGAAAGCATCTAAGCATGAAGCACACCCCGAGACGAGATATCTTAGAGCTCGAATAACAGATTCGTTTGATAGAGTTCGGGTGTACGCACGAAGCTTCGGCGACGTGTTCAGCCCAGAACTACTAATCGCTCATTTGATTTACTGGCTCAATCGTTAAACAGGTTACGTGTATGCATATTTCAGAGTAATTGGTGGTTTGACGGTCAAAGCGGTGGGGAAACACCCGGTCTCATCTCGAACCCGGCAGTAAAGCTCACCTGCGTAATCTTTGGTACTATGGTACGCGAGTCCATGGGAACATTACCCTCGCAAGAGGGCAGGAACCTTTAGACTAGGTTGAGAGCCCTGTTTGGTTCCTTCGGGAACCTTATGGGGTAAGCTCAGCTGCTTGAAATCTAAGGGGGCTTGGTACGCTGTCAAGCCACCATTACAACTTTCCTATTTTTTTCTGTTGTTAGATATGATTAGAATGTCCTAAGAAAAAAAGTAACAATACTCATTTTTTTTAACAATAGAAATAATAATTAGCTACTCGTGTCTCTTCCTTTTACTTTTTCATTAGTACTTTTCTTTAAATCCCCGTTTAGTATTTTCCATTCATCTTCACATTTTTTACTACAAAACCATTTTTCGTCTTTTGTTTCAATTATCTTTTGACACAGTGGACATTTAACCGATCGATAATGAAAATTTCTCACATGAGGCATACGCTAACATAAACAAGTTTTCATTTAAAAATTGTTCCTATTAACCAAGTTAGATTATTTTTACAAACTCAAAAAATCATCAGGTTTTGTGTTGTTTACATCATAAAAAATGTAATCAAAAAGCCAGTCGTTGTATCTACTAAGGTAATTTGAGGTTTTTATATCTGTTTGAGCTTCGTAATATTGAACCCATTTTGACCATACATGGTTCTGTTCGTTCATGAGTAATTTCAAATCATTTTTATATCGTTTATATACATCAAAAAAAGAGGCAAATACATCAAAAGAATCATCAACGCCTTTTTCAAAACCTAAATATAACTCGTTTCTCTCTTTATTACTATAGTCTTTTGATGCAAGAATATCTTTTTTCATTTTTTCTTTTTTGTTTCTCAATGGTTCACATTTCATTATTAGCCCTCATTAACATAAAAAAATGAATATTAATGTTCATGGTAGAAATAATGACAATATAAAACCTTGGTTAGCCATAAATTAGTATTTAACGAGGAAATGGAATAAAAAGAAAGAGAAGTAACTTTGGATTGAGTTACTATAGTTTATAGCTTTCCTGCGAACTCATCGAGTTTTACTTCCCAGCCCGTCATAAGGCCGTTTCCGGTTTGAACACCATCTCCTTCAACGTGAAATTCTACACCCGCCACCTTTATCATCTTCTTCTTAGAAAGGAGTTTTTCCATCTTATCAAGACGGGACTTCTTCATTCCGTAGGTGTTGATAATACCATATTTTTTTCCTTCCATTCCCTTAAGCTTCTTCATGAACGCCTTCATGTCCCTTTGGATGCTAAATGCCTCCGTTGCAGCGGAAAATACATAGGCGTCTGCCTGTGGCATGGTGGTGGGGTCTGCTTCGTCAGTTTTGAAGATCTGCGCCTCTCCTGCTTTTTCCTTGAGTTTTCTAGCTAGGTATTCAACAAGTTTTTTTCCATTCCCATATCTTGACCAATAAATAATGATATACTTCATAGGTTCACCGAAAGGAGATGTAGGTTCTCATATTAAAAGGTTAATAGTAAGATTTTACCTTGTCAAAACATCCTCTAAGGGAATTGTTTCGAGGGAAGCTGATTAACAATAGATTTCCTGACAGCAACACATACATATTTTGTAATCATAAACACATGATTATTCTTTGTTTTTTCTCCTGTAGAATTGAAAAAATACTCCAATCATGATTCAGAGATGACAATATTGCCTATAATCATAATTCTAGATGCCAATCAAACCATGGATCGTTATGCCTACAACAAACAAGCGATATGATGTTCAATAAGATCTTCAATAAATTCAATATCTTTTTCAACGTCTTCATGATCAAGTGCTGCTTCACTTGGATATCGTGGGAGGTTGTATTTTGAAAGGATCATGTTTATCCTACGACAGTTTTCATCCCCTATTTCTTTTCTAAAATATTTTCCGAACTGTCCACCGATATTATGTGTTTTCCATGCATCAGCAGTTTTTGTCAGAAGAGCAGCTTTAAGAGCAAGTTCTAAGGCATGGATCGCGGTAAACATCGCTGGCTCAAAAAGCTCATTTTTTAGGCTAATCTTAGCAGATTCTAAATAATTACAACTTAGATTATAATACTCTTGTACCTTCGGAGTTCTTGATGAATCGCTTCCCATGGGCTACCTTTTTCAAAAATGATAATACCGTGGTCTTTTATTTCTTTTTTCAAGGTCAAGTCCATTCGTTTAAAATCTGCATATCCAAGAAATAGTGGTTTTATCTGATGCGCCGTATTGACAGCGGCCCCTGCGAAAAGCCCTAATATACTATTTTTTTCTGCTTTAGCCCAGGACTCCTTTACCAGAAGTACATCAATGTCACTTTTGCGGTGAGCAGACCCTTGTGCCACAGAACCAAATAAAATAACAGTATATCGCGGAATACTTGTCGTTATCAATTTTTCCAGGTATTCTTTTACCTCATTTCGAAATTCTTTTTGTGGAATAGACCCAAGCAAGAAAAATTCCTGATCAAGTGTATCATCTGCATTGAAACTAAGGACTGTTTTTAATTGAGGATTTATCGAGAAAACTATCTGAAATGGTTGGAGCTGGTATCGTATCGTTCTTCCATCGACATTTTTTTCATAGGTCCCTCTTAGAATACGACGTTCTTCTAGTTTCTTAAGGTATTTCGATGTTCCTGGTTTACTGATCCCAAGAGTCATAGAAATTTCTGGTAATGTTTTATCACCGGTGAGAAGTATTTCTATGATTCGTTTTTCAGAGGAATTGAATATTTCCATTTCTACCACGTATTAACATATTAACTAATTAGTTAATAAGTTTTTCTGTTAGTTATGCCAAAATGGAAAAATAATCAATTAACAATACACTATTGACTTCTGTACATTCATCATTGATTTGTGATTAATGCTCTATTTTTCTCCTTATGAACCCCCCTCAGATTCACATCATGATTCCTTGATTATTTGTTGTTGATATTTAGTCAGAATCGTAGTATTTGCGATAAAATTCTTTAATTTCATGTTCAGACGGAAGCGTAAAGCTACTCCAAAGGTATATTACTTCTTGTAATTGGTTTTCTCCGTCTTGTCCTTTGAATAATTCTTCAAGGAACTGTGTGCGTTCTCTGATGTCTCGTTCTATGAATGCAAGGTATTCTTTTGCTGTATAGTAGTTAAGAGGGTTGTATCGTTTCCCGAAATTCTTCATTCCAAATTCATGTTCTAACTCGCTAGGTTGAGGGATCAAATATCCAAAAACTGGGTGTTTGATCCAGTGCCTGATTTTTTTATGTTCCACTAGATCAATGAGTTTTTTGGAATCTGCAACTGTTATTTTTTCTCCTAGACCTTTATAGACTATTTCGCCGATTTCGTTGCGTGATATTTCATTTGTCTCAAGGTTTTGTTTTGGTACGAAATTTCCTGATTCATCTTGTTTTCTGCGTTGTTTGCCTTCAAGGTCGTATTCTCCGACATAACCTGCGTTTGAGATAAAAAACACGAGTTTTTCTTTGAGATCAAGCCCAAGATCCGTATACATCTTAAGTTTCATGAGTGCTTGCTGTGATTGTTCACGTGCCATGAAATCAGTGGCAGCATACGAGCGAACCCGTGTCCCAGCTTTTTGTGCAGCAATCGCAGAAGTAATAATGCTTTCACAAGAACTATCTAACGCTACCGCCATTTTCGGGTCTATTACGCGAAAGATTGGTTCAAGGATATCAAATTTTTTATAACTCAACGCTTCTGTTTCAATAAACTTTTTTTTGGTATGACCCCAGTGTGGGTTCAACTCGCTAAACAAAAAGATGAATCGCCCGTTGGTCGTCCCACTTTTCTGGTAACTGGTACATTGCAGAGAACCTGCTTTTTCACCAGGGTTTATTTCAGGGGTGTTTACAATGTACTCATTGATTTCTTTTTTTACATATCGTACTCCTTCACAGTCGATGTTCATCCCTAGAACAATCGGTCGTGTACCATCAGTATTTTGTTCCCGGGATTTCATCAATCCAGGGTACTCAGGACTTGTATGGGTTATTCCCTCGGATTTCGCAAAACTTGCTGCCTCAAGTCCAATGAGATGTACCGCAGTGATTTTACCATTTTTATTCTGTATTGGTTTTCCGACACATGCATCATCTTGTTCTAAATTGGGGCCTACGGTAAGTGTTGTTTTTCCTGTTCCACTCAATCCTTTTAGGACTCGGTTACTGGTACAACCCGCATGATATGAGATTGACCCTTCTGCTTCTGCTTTATTCCATACCATCGTGAGATTAGGTTTTTTGAATGCTGAGCCAAAGTAGTCGACATGAAGATTGAGAACCCGTCGAATATTTTTTTTCATCTCCGTGAAATCGTAAATGGTGAGAGGGATATTTGGGTCGTATTCTGACCAAAGATCCTGTAGTTCCTTTGTGTAACTCGTGGGTAGTTTCTCTTGGATGATATAATTTAAACAATCAATATTCATCTGTTTTTTTGGTGGGAAAACCATCATTTTTCCCATCCATGCAATATACGCGGTATGAGGGTTTCTGATACTTACAATGGTGCGTAAGCCTACTTCATAATCGGATTCTCCCTGGATTCCATCTTGGATGATAAGCGGTGGTTTTTCTTCGATGAGGTAGTGTGTGATTACCTCGTAGATTTTTTTGCCTATGTTGTTATCAAATTTTTTTTGTTTTTTTCCTAGTTTATGGTCGCTGGGGACCATGTAGAATACGCGATCTGGGCG
>CAIYYQ010000376.1 GCA_903930505.1 Methanobacteriota archaeon | reverse complement strand
TTGGGATCCTGTCGTGGACCAAACACATTGAAATAGCGAAGTGCTACTGTCTTTATTCCATAGAGGTTCGCAAAAACCTTCATATAATGCTCACCGGCAAGCTTTGAAACTGCATACGGTGACAGCGGACGTGGTTCCATATCTTCGCATTTTGGAAGGGTTGGTGTATCTCCATACACAGAGGATGATGATGCGAAGACTACTTTTCGTACTCCGCATTCATTTGCTGCAATAAGGACATTTAAGGTTCCGGTTACATTCGCCTCGTTGGTTGCAAGAGGATTTTTAATCGAACGGGGGACTGAAGTAATCGCTGCTTCATGGAAAATACCGTCAGCTTCTGCACATATCTCCTTTAAAAGAGGAAGATTGGTGATACTTCCTTGTACAAAATGAATTGAATGTCGAAAATTTTCGAGATTTTGTAGTTTGCCACTAAAGAGATCATCAATTATGACAACCTCATTTTTTACTGCAAGTGCCTCTGCGATATGGGATCCGATGAACCCTGCACCCCCCGTTACGATGTACTTCATGATATCGACCTCATCGAGGTATAAATACCTGCCATAGTTCCCATATATCAATACGCGTACTTTTTATAAATGTGCGGTTATTTGCTGAACCATTGCTGATCGAGGAGAATTTATTTTCCGTATCCCACCCTGCATGATCACGTTCCACCAATGTTTTGATCTACGCTGATTTTCATGGCTAATTCAGTACCCATTCGAATGTGTCGTTCGGATCCATTATCACTAATTTTTTTTGCAGGAACTCCAGCGATTGTAATATTGGATTCGAGAAATGATTTGTTAACGACAGCATTTGCACCAATTGCGATATTATCTGCTATTGTAATGTTACCAAAAATTTTGACGCCGGGTGCAATGTAAACATTATTACCAATGACCGGAGATCCTTTTTGCCCAGATGTTGCACCAATATTTGTACAAACGTGAATTCTGCAATTTGAGCCAATTCTTGAAGCATCGTTAACAACTATTGGGCCCCGATGCACAATTGCTAAACCCGGACCAAAACAACCAGGTGGAATGGTAAAACCAAGCCTAAAGGAGGACCGAGAAAACCAAAATAAGTAAAAATAAAAAAAAGGTCGAAAAAATACATTGGTTTTTTTGCAATTTTTTAAATATTCTACCTTCCTTAATAAAATCTGGAATCGCCATATTTCATCACCGAAAAATCTAGGTTTTTTTCTTGGTTCATTTCTTGAAAACCTATCTGCTTCTAAATAAAATAAATAATCCGAATAAGATTCAATTTTATTATAATTATTCATTGTGAAGACTTCACTTCGTTATTTTCTTAGGGACATATAGGTTTTCTCTTTTTGAAACGCTTTGTACGGGTTTCAACTCGCAAAATCTTTTGAATAACCATGGACCATATATTTCCCCTATTGCACCTAACTATGAAAAATCTTTGTTCGTTTCGTATTAAATTGCATGCGTCTCGTTAACTAAGTCTGTTATTAACCATTCCGATCAAATTCCCCACCGTGCAGGAACACGTTCCTCTACTCTTTCTTCTCACCAAGCATTCGCAGGTAAAGAGTCGATGTTACACCAATTCCTACACCGATAGCCAACGAACGACGGAAGATAGGCATCTTCAACAGTGGCGAT
>CAIYYQ010000375.1 GCA_903930505.1 Methanobacteriota archaeon | reverse complement strand
TGTAGCGTCGACTGTTGCGACGCGAAATGTTTTGGAGAAGCTGAAATCCTTTGGTTTTTTCCTTGTATTGATTAGGATGGTTCCGTCTTTTTTTAGTCCTTTGAGGACATCGACGATGTCGATGATGCTTTCATCTTGGACGATGACGATGTCAGGCTCGTAGATTTCGCTTCTGAGATGGATTTCGTTGTCTGAGATTCTAGCAAAAGCTTTGATTGGTGCGCCTCTGCGTTCTGCTCCAAAGACTGGGAATGCTTGTACGCCTTTGTTTCCATCTTTAAATGCGGCTGCGACAAGAAGATTTGCTGCGGTGACTGCACCTTGGCCGCCTCGTCCGTGAAAAACAATTTCAACAAGTGATTTTGCGGTCACAATATTTACCTTCCCGCACCCGGAAATGAACAAGGGTGATATAACTGTTTTGTATAGGAGAAAAAAGAAGGGTTATTTTTTAAGAGAAGCGAGTTTGGATGCCATGGTTACTTGTTTGTCTCTGCGGTCATCGATTTTTAGTTCGGTGATGACACGTTTTGCACCCGCGTTAAGCACTGCGTTGTGTGCGTTTTTGACGACTCTGAAAAGGGTTTCAAGGTCAGGTGCTTCAATGATTGTTCCCATGGCATGGGTTTCAAATGTTATGTGTTCGTTTTCTATTGATGCGATTGCTTTTTTTATGAAGGGGCTGAGACTTATTCCTTTGCCCACCGGGGAGATGCTGAGTTGTGCGATGATCATATGATATCAACCTATAAAATGTAACAGGAAGACTTGATTAATGAAGGTTAGGATGGCTGAAAAAAAATTATCCAATCGATTCAAGTTGTGATTTGTCAATGGGTACACCACTTTTTGTCACAGCTGGTCTGTCTTGTCTGTTTGTCAACAATCGATTCCTCTTATCAAGATCCACCATTTCATCTTTAATCACATCAAGAATGCCAAGCATAGAGATGAGACTTAATTCGTTGCTATATCTTCTGCACATCTTAGTGATTTCCCCATAGAGTTTTGTTTCAACAATACGATAACTTTTTAGATCAACATTCGGCTCAGTCATTTCCCATTACTCCTCTTCTCTTATATTCCTGTATTCTTAATCAAGTATCTGTTTAAAATCTTATTTCTTTTAAAAAAAGAAGAGAAAAAAAGAATTCCTTGATTTTTCTTGTTTCTTTATCGGTGAATCGGAACCTTTTTCGTAAGACGTTTTTTCATGAATTGTTCCACTTGATCAAACGCTTTCTCAAGTGTCTCAAGTGGGGGCAATATCACGGCACGGAAATGTCCTTTTCCAAACGTTGTACAAAACCCGGATCCATTCACGGTCAGCACATGCGCCTCATGAAGTAAATCAAGGACAAACTCTTTGTCATCCCGCCAGATTCCTTCAGACATCGCATCTATCTTTGGGAAAATATAGAACGCACCATCAGGTTTTGCTGTAGACAATCCTTCGATTTCATTTAATCGTTTGTAGGAGAAATCACGGCGTTCCCGTAGTTTATCATTTGTTTGTTTGATATGATCCTGCGGTCCTTTCAACGCCTGGATACATGCACGTTGACAGACAGAGCTTGCACATAATCTTGAGCGTGCAATGCGCATATATGCATCTTGTATCTCATGCAGTTCTCCTTGATGATGGAACATCGTGTACCCCATCCGCCATCCTGGCATCAGATACACTTTTGAAAAACCATTAAATGTGATCACCGGTACATCTTTTGCTAGAGATGCGGTTGCACATTGATGGCCGTCAAACGTTAAATCATCATAGATTTCATCAGATATCACGGGCACTTGATATTCACCAGCAATATTGACAATCTCCTGGATAACCTTTCGGGAGTACAATGCGCCTGTTGGGTTATTTGGGTTAATGATCACAATTCCTTTTGCACGATTAGATATCTTTTT
>CAIYYQ010000374.1 GCA_903930505.1 Methanobacteriota archaeon | reverse complement strand
GAAATGATTTCATAAAATGAATATCATTCAATCAGTTCAACCCATTATTTTGACGGTGGCGGCTGCGCAAACACTTCATCAATGAGCTTCTTTGACTGCCTGCGAATCTCCGCAATCTCCTTTGGAACAAAATTATATTTCGAAATCATGAATTCTGTCGTGAAAATCAGCGAATGCATAAAGATCGCAGGGTTCATTTTCTCCTGTTCAGCATATTTCAACAACTTATTCACATTCGTAATCAAATCTTGGGTGGTATACTGTGTAACTTCCTTTTCTGCCATAATATCACGCCCACCGATAAGAGAATATCCCATAAATTACTTTCGTCTCCATTGTTTCCAATGCAACAATACACACTTTTTAAAACACCACACGATTACCACTTATATACCACGAGGAATCTCTATGGAATTTACCGATGTGATAAAAACCAGAACCAGCATCCGCTCGTACAATGACCAAGAAGTAGAAGACGATAAAATCACCTACATTCTTGAATGTGCACAGGCAGCACCATCCTTGATGAATCAGCAATGCTGGCGGTTCATCGCCGTCAAAAATAAAGAAACAATACATGCTCTCTCAAAAACAACGGTAATCAACCGATGGCTGAAAAATGCCCCTGTGATCATTGTCGCCTGCGGCGAACCAAATGAAAGTGGTACCAACAATAACATCGACTATTATACCGTGGATGTCGCAATCGCGACAGAGCATCTCATCCTTGCGGCGACCAACGTCGGATTGGGGACCTGTTGGATTGGAGGGTTCAATGAAGAAAAAATAAAAGAAATCCTTGGGATCCCGAAACGAATCAGGGTCGTCGCACTCACCCCGCTTGGATACCCCGCAGAAAAAAAGGGGATCACAAATCGTATCACCAAAACAATCACCCGTGGTACTAAGCGAAAAAGCCTTTCAGAAATCGTCAGATACGAAAAATGGTAAAAAAATAGATAAAAGATAAAGGGAGATATTCTCATCTTCCTTTTTTTCATTAATTCTCCCTTTTGATAATATTACAAATTAAGAAAGAAAATAGGATAAGCTGAATGTGCATTCAGCTCGATTGTTCAATCAAAAAAATTTTATTATTAATATCTTCTGATTGTATACTCTTTCGGGATCCGTGTGGTTTTTGGCTCGATTTTGTTTTCCCGTGCAAGCCACCCGAGTGCAGAGTACGTTTCGCGTTCCTCGATCTGTGCAAGGCTCGCCATGTCATAGATGTCGACGCTTCCCTTTGTTTCAAGGATCTTCCATATCTTCCCTGCATCGTTTCCGATCTTCGGGGCTAGGTTGGTGTCCCCAAGCTTATACACTGGTCCGTTTTTGCAGATCTTGTTTTCTCGCGCAAGCCATCCAACTGCAACATGAAATTCGTCCTCATGAAGGTTGGTGAGCTGCATCAGTTTCGATTCTGGAAGAGGACCGTTGGTGTTGAGTGTTTTCCATATCTCTCCCGCGTTTTTCCCAAATTCTTCATTAATGTTGGTCATAGACCCACCTCAAAGGACGAGGTATGGAATGGAACGTTAAATAGTTTATGATGGCTGTATCTGAAGATGTTCTTTAAACATTGATAAACGAACAATATTCATGAATATCGATTAAAATTTATTGTATTTATAACAGCGAGACGTATGTCATTTGACATCTTATACTCTGTAAAATAGATCTATAATCTTAGATACCATTCTAAACCTTACTTTCGGAACGACTGTCGCGAACAACAAGTTTATATATCATATCTTATATGCATTACTTCCCTGTCCATACCAGACATGATCGGGCAATTCCTCCGAGAAACCCGGTATCAAACAACCACAAAACGACTTTTGGTTGTTTGTGAAATGTCACGGCTGAGACACCATAAGGAACGAAAATTCGTTCAAAAAAACAACCGACTAGAGGGTATGTTATGCCGGATATACACCGTCCAAAACCAGGTTCACATGGCTATTCGCCAAGGAAAAGAGCAGGACCACGAGCACCGCGTATACGCAGTTGGTCTGAAGGTGGGGACAAACCAAAAATCCAAGGTTTTCTTGGATATAAAGCAGGGATGACCCATGCCTTAATTGTTGACTATCGACCAACGTCAACGACGTCGGGTCAAGAAGTCCGAATGCCTGTTACTATAATTGAGGCGCCTCCGATTAAAATCGCGGCAGTCCGTATTTACAAACGAAACTCCTATGGTTTACAAACTGCTGGCGAAATCTGGGCGGAAAAACTTGATCCCGAGCTTGCCAAACGAGTTACACTTATCAAGAAAAAACCAGAACATAATTGGGATATCGCAAAAGATGCAGAAGAGCTTCGTGCGCTTGTATACACTCAACCAAAACTCATCAGCAGCGTTCCAAAGAAAATCCCTGATGTGCGGGAGATGAGAATCAGCGGAGGAAGCATAGATGAGCAGATTGCATATGCAAAAACGATCCTTGGAAAAGAGCTTACCGTTGCGGATACGGTGAAAGAAGGAGATATGCTTGACGTTGTTGCTATCACAAAAGGAAAAGGATTTCAAGGTGTTGTAAAAAGATTTGGTGTTAAACTATTATTTCATAAAAACTCAAAACACAGGCGTATGATTGGTACAGCGGGATCCTGGCATCCCAACTGGGTTCAATCAACTGTTCCCCAAGCAGGTCAAGTCGGATATCATCAGAGAACCGAATACAACAAACGGGTACTGAAAATAGGGGAGAAAGGCGAAGAGGTCACACCAGCAGGAGGCTTCCCCAACTACGGTGTGGTGCGCAACTCTTACATTGTGTTCCATGGATCAATCCCTGGCCCAGCGAAACGACTGATTAGTATGAGAGACGCTGTGCGGTATAAACGTGGTGTCGATGTGAAGAAACCAGAAATCACATATATTTCCACTATGAGTAAACAAGGTGTGTAACCATGACGAAAGTAAATGTATATGGGCTAGATGGCCAAGTGAAAGAAAAAATCGATTTACCGCATGTGTTTCATACACCATATCGACCAGATATCATCAGTAAAAACGTTAATGCAATTCATTCCAACAAACGACAACCCTATGGCTGTGATCCGTTTGCAGGAACCAGACATTCAGTCGCCTCAGTAGGAAAAGGCAGAGGGAGAAGGTCAAGCTCGAG
>CAIYYQ010000373.1 GCA_903930505.1 Methanobacteriota archaeon | reverse complement strand
TGCCGGGGGCGGGATTCGAGCCCGCGACCTCCTGATATCTTAGCAAAACGCTTACGAACCTTGTAGCTGTGCTTATGAGTCAGGCGCTCTAGCCAGGCTGAGCCACCCCGGCGTATCCTAAGAAATGATGAAAAGCAGAATACCCGTCTTCTTTATAAAAACTTCCTTTCCAATAATATTCGCCTACGAAATCACCATTTCCCTATTCCAAACAAAGAACCTGTTTTCCTCGGAGAAAAACCACGGGAATAAACTGCTTTTTTGCTCGCAATCGTAACTCTCGGTCATTGGTAACGATAGCACCATGAAGTTTTTCTGCAAGAAGAAGTACAGAATCGTCTCCATTCTTCGTGTCGACATCGACTGATTCATATGAAGCTATTAACTTGAGCGCGGGTTTTGCCAGACGTCGTTTTTTCCCTGTTCCTTTTTCCAGTAATACTTGCAATTCTCGTACTACAGGTTTTGGAACAACAATATGACATCTTCCTAAAAGACGCAACAGTTCATCATCCAACTGAATGGAGAATTCAAACAGCATCAAAATTGCGCTACTATCAAGCACCGCTATTTTCTCTTTTGGATCTCCCCGTATCCTATCAGATGCCATTTCCCATCTATCCTTCTGCTTACCGCGATACGCTGTCCTTCTTCAGCGCATACCGCTAGTTTTAATT
This sequence comes from Methanobacteriota archaeon, assembly GCA_903930505.1. The sequence continues at coordinate 2,348 of CAIYYQ010000373.1, read as the reverse complement.
TCACGCCAACGGTATTTTCCCGGATATCAGAAACAACCCCTACCGTGGTTGCTGTTCCAACGGTAAGCATCAATGGTTCATTTGTTTTAATGGGTTCCACGTTCTGCTCATCAATGGTTCCAACAACGCGTTTCAACAGATGAATAGCAATCGCAAAATTTTCTAAAACATCTGGGAGATGTTTTGGTATACCTACTAAATGTCCGGCAAGAGAATCTGATTTTACCCGGGCAGGATCAAGACCGGTTCCAATTGCAAGAAGTCCCCCGGGTGTTGCTTCATGTACGGATTTGCCGCCAGTGATAATCGATGTAATCTTTGTCGTTATTGGTTCCAGCACTTGTTTTCCTTCGATTTCAACCTTGCGACCTGGCGCGATTTCGATTTCCTCACCGACTTTAAGAACCCCTTGCATGAGGGAGCCACCAACGACACCGCCTTTGAGATCCTTTGGTGGACAACCGGGCTTATTCACATCAAAACTTCGGGCAACATACATAAGGGGGGATTTGTTTTTATCTCGTTTTGGTGTAGGAATATGTTCCTCCATTGCTTTAACCAGCACATCGATGTTGATATCTTTATGTGCACTCACCGGGATAATCGGTGCGTTTTCTGCGCAGGTGCCTTTGACAAATGCGACGATTTGCTCGTAGTTTTGCAGGGCATCTTTTTCGGAAACAAGATCAATTTTATTCTGTACAATGAGAATATTTTTTACACCAGCGATATCAAGTGCAGCCAAATGTTCTCGTGTTTGTGGTTGCGGGCAGGGTTCATTTGCAGCAATTACAAGGATTGCTCCATCCATGATTGCAGCCCCGGAAAGCATTGTTGCCATTAGCGTCTCATGACCTGGTGCATCAACAAAGGACACTACTCGTAGTAATTCTGCAGGACCTTGACATGAGGAACAAGTTTTTTTTGTGGAATAACACTGTGGTTCACTGCATTTTGGACATTTATAAAACGCAACATCTGCGTATCCTAGTTTTATTGAAATCCCCCGTTTTAACTCCTCAGAATGTTCATCGGTCCATTTACCAGTTAATCGTTGTGTAAGTGTGGTTTTTCCATGGTCGACATGGCCGATCATCCCGATGTTAACCTCCGGGGGTTTCGCAAAACTCATTTCGGTGCCTCTTCTTTCTTCGTGCCTTCCTCTTTCTTTTCACCTGTAATAAGTTGGTCGATTGGTTTTCCACTTGATTTAGTAACCTTCATATTTATTTGTACTACATCCTGACCGATGGTGTTTCCCCGTACTGATTTCTTTTTGCGTTTTCCGTTTTCACCAGGTTTGTATCCTATACTGTAACTTAAGAGAAGTCTTCGTCGTCCGGTTCCCGGGATATCTTGCCGTAGAGGGAATCCGTCTTTGTCTGTGCCACCAGTTATTTGCAGTTTGTATCCTGGGAGTGAAACGAAGATGCCGTCGACCTCGTCACCGAGTTTTTTACCGATTAATGAATTTGCATGATGTCCACTTACAGAAATCGGATAGGATTTACCGCCTTTCTCATCATTTACCACTACTTTGAATTCTACCATACTTATATTCTCCGTTCCATATGGTTTTTTAAACCAAGGGTTTTTCTGGGTAATACCATCATATTTTAATAAGTTATTGTTATCTGTCTGGATTATCTGATGTTCAAAAAGAATATAAGGATTCAGGATATTCCCGGTCGAATATTTAAATAATAAGGAGTTACGTGATCTTATGTATACACAGGTTACCATACGAGATACAGTGCGCATTCCTCCGAATATGTTCGGTGAGGATCTTCCAAAGGTAATTGAAGAAACCGTACAGAAAGCTTTTGAAGGCACCATTAAGAAAGAATATGGCGTAATCGTCGTTGCTGAGAACGTGAAATCCCTAGGAGACGGGATCGTGATCCATGGAGATGGTGGCATGTATCAACAGGTTGAATTTGATGCGTTAACATTTAATCCTACACTGCAAGAACTGCTTGATGGTGTCATTTGTGAAGTCGTTGAGTTCGGTGCTTTTTGTCATATTGGTCCACTTGATGCATTGATTCATATGAGTCAAATCATGAATGATTATGTTGAAGTTGATGCGGAACACCAGCGTATCACCGGCAAAGAAAATAAAAGAGTCCTCAAAGTAGGAGATTCGGTTCGTACACGTGTTGTTGCTATAAGTCTCAATGAGTTGTCTGCTCGTGAAAGTAAAATAGGTTTGACTATGCGACAGGCTTCCCTTGGTGCATATGAATGGATCCATGAACCTGAGAAGAAACCTGGAGAAACGCAGCAGAAACCTAATGTAAAAAAATTTGAACAAAGAAAGAGAAAAAGGTGAAAAAGATAAATGAAGA
>CAIYYQ010000372.1 GCA_903930505.1 Methanobacteriota archaeon | reverse complement strand
TTTGAGGCGTGCCATTTTTGCTTTGAGTTTGCCGATATGATGTTCTGTATTCTTGTTTTTTTGTGTCTTGAAGATTTCATCTTCAATTGCTTTTATCTCATCTTCTTTTGTCGGCGCCATAGAACCCTGAGCAGAAGCGATATAGGAGAAGACATATAAAAATACTTTATTTTTTGGTGATAAGAGTCCCGGTTTTTTCCGAAAGTGCCTCCCACCCTTGATTCATGTGAGAGATAATCACTTTTTTTCCACCCCATTCAAGAAACCGTACCGCAGCAAGAATCTTTGGCTCCATACTCCCTGGAGGAAACTGCCCTTGGGCATAGTAGGTTTTTGCTTCTTTGAGCGTGAGATGTCTCACAGGTTTTTGCTTTGGTGATCCATAATTGAGATACACGTATTTTTCCTCGGTGAGAATCAACAGAACATCAGCATGTACGATCTCTGCAAGTCGTTCCGCAGCAAGATCCTTATCCACCACTGCTTCAAGACCATCAAACCCCCAACCTTTTCTCTGGATCACAGGCATTCCGCCGCCACCAGCAGCAATCACGATAAATCCACTTTCCATCATTTTTTTGATAATTGGGGCTTCGACGATTGTAAGAGGATCCGGTGAAGGGGCAACCATCCGCCATCCTTTCGGAGTATGAACCATCTGATATCCTTCTTTCAGCATTTTTACAGCGCGTTGTGCAGTATACGCAGGTCCTATGGGTTTTGTCGGGTTTTTCAAATCAGGGTCTTTCGGAGAAACAATAACCTGAGTAATCATGGCGACCACTGGTTTGTTGATGTGTTGTTTTTGTAACGCATTTGCTAGACATTGCTGAATCATATACCCAATGTAACCTTCACTTTCCGCAACACATATCCCCAACGGCATCGCTGGCGTCACGTTTTTATTTGCCTCGTTTTGCAGAAAAATTGATCCGACTTGTGGCCCATTACCGTGTGTAATCAAGACATCCCAGTTGTTTTTTATCATCTTGACAATTACTTTTGCACTTTCACGTGTATTTGCAAACTGTTCGTAAATGGTTCCTTGTTGCCCTTTTTTTATGAGCGCATTTCCTCCAAGGGCAATTACAGCTCGTTTCTTCATAGGAAGAGAAGGATAACAGATTCGTGCTATAAAAACATGACCGATTCCTTAGAAAGAACTGATGGTTTTTCTTCAGTTATACGAGAGTATATATCAATCCTCTTTGATTGAGCGAACGATGAGTCTGAAAGAACGGAATCAACTGATTACGCGATTAAAACATGAAGGATACATTAAAACCAAAGCAGTGGAACATGCTTTTAGGTTGATTCCTCGTGAGGTGTTTATTCCGGATTCGATTCGACATCGTGCATATGTTGATACTCCTCTTGAGATAGGCGAAGGGCAGACGATTTCTGCACCGCATATGGTTGCGATCATGTGCGAAGCACTGGATGTAAAAAACGGTCAAACGATTCTTGAGATTGGGACTGGTTCAGGGTATCATGCTGCAATTGTTTCTAAACTTGTTGGAGACAGCGGACATGTGTATTCAATTGAACGGTTCTCGTCGCTTGCAGAGCAGGCTAAGAAACGTTTGAAAAAACTCAAACTTGAAAATGTCACTGTTCTTATTGGTGACGGTTCACTTGGGGATATAGAACATGCACCGTTTGATCGTATCTATGTTACTGCTGCATCACCAGATGTTCCGCCACCGCTCCTTGAACAATTAAAGGATAACGGTAAGTTACTGATTCCAAATGGTGAATATTTCTGTACTCTTGAGTTATTCGAAAAAAATGGATTAAAAATTACGAGAACCGATCATGGCGGCTGTGTCTTTGTTCCTTTGGTTGGAAAATATGGTTTTTAGATCAGAGTTTATATTTGATATCTCTTAGAAATTTCTTCCGCCACGCTTTCTCTTCTTTGTTTTCTTTTCCTTTCGGAATATAACCATCAATGACTCCAAGGATTCCCCGTCCGGTTTCTTTACCGAGTCTTGATTCAGCAATCACTATTTTTGTCGGGTTTGCAGTTGCACAAAAGATCGAACAGACTTCAGGTACGTTTTTAATGGCATTTAGCACATTTAACGGATAACAATTTTTCATGAAGATAATAAATGTATGTCCTGCACCGATTTGTTCCATGTTTTTTTCTGCAAGCATCTTTAATGTATCATCATTTCCCTCACTACGAATTTTACATGCGCCACTTGCTTCACAGAATGCAACACCAAATTTCCCCTGAGAAACTGTGTTCACCATCGTCTCGTAGAGATCTTCAATGGATTTGATGAAATGGGTTTGTCCCAAAATAAAGTTGACATCATCTGGTTTTTCGATCTCAACGGTTTTTAATACCATTTCCTCCATCGATGGTTTCCTCCCTTTAAAACCAAGAAAAAGAAATACATACATGGTAATTAAATTATCGGCATGATGATTCTAGATTGAATATAAAAAAAGGGTTACCATGGTAAGATAAACACGAGATATCCAAACGCAAACGCGTTGACTGTTTTCGTCATGATATTCTCTTGGTATTTATCTTGGATTTTGATGGTGACTTTTAATCGTCCGAATTCAAAAAACGGCCCTGTGGTTACCATCTGCGATTCCCCAGCCGGTATTGATTCGATTTGATCGCTAACTTCTCCATTTGCTGGGTTCAGAATCTTCCCTCCTATGTACGAGATGTTCCACGTGATAAACCACACCTTTCGCTCCCCAACGTTTTTTATCTCCATATGGATTCCAATGCCACCGCGGAGCATGCCGATCGTGAGGATGTTAATCTGGATGGTGAGCGGCTGCGACCAGTTGCTTTCAAAACCGTAACTATCCTTTGCTTTAACAGTAATCTGGTAATCACCCTCAGCACCCCAGCTGTGGGTAGCGTTTACTACCTCTTGTTGTCCAAAGGGTCCAAGCCAAGAAGTCTGTTTTCCATCGCCCCAGTCGAAGAGATAGGAAATCGGGTCGCCCTCAGGGTCACTGGTTTTACTGATAAAAAGATACTCTTCTCCAAGAATTCCCACGATTGGTCCTTTTGGAGGCACAGGGACATCAGGTGGGTTGTGGTTTCGGAAACAATAGATGTTCCCATTCTCTGATGCGATATAAAGTCTCATATGAATGACTGCAGGGGAAGAACCTACAGGTGATCCTGTTGCATAGTGCCAGAGTTCCTGTCCATCCGTAATATTTATACAATAGATATTCCCATCATGAGAACCTACATATATTTTCCCGTCAGCAACCGCAGGGGAAGAACGAATACTATCTCCAGTGAGATACTGCCAGTATTCGGTTCCATTGGATGCATATAAACAATACACATTTCCATCATCAGAACCCACATAGACCATCCCGTCAGCAACCGCAGGAGACGAACGAACCATATTACTCGTCATAAAATGCCAGTATTCGGTTCCATTGGATGCATACAAACAATACACATTTCCATCGTCAGAACCCACATAGACCTTCCCATCAACAACTGCAGGGGATGAAACAACCTTGTCTCCTGTGGAATAGTTCCAGAGTTCTGTACCATTGGATGCATAAAAACAGTACACATGATCATCATTGGAACCAATAAAGAAAAAACCATTAGAAACAGCAGGAGATGATACAACCGATCCACCAGTGGATATCGTCCAGCGATGGACTTCTCCGCTGTTATTTGTATCTGGATTTAAACAAAATATCCTTCCGTCATCAGAACCTACATAGAGACTATGTTCGTAAATTGATGGAGAAGAGGTTATTGGGCTCCCTGCCGAGTAGTTCCAAATCTCTGTGCCAATACAGGCGTAGATACAATAGACTTTTCCGTCGGTAGAGCCAAAGTACACTTTTCCGTCATAAATCGCAGGAGATGATCGTATTGCACCCCCGGTTTGGAATTTCCAGATTAAATCATAACTCACGCCATCAGGATCATTATACCCGATATCATGACCTTTCGTAGGTTCAGTACAAAAACAATACAGATTTCCATCTTCTGACCCGATATACAGCCATCCGTCCCGGAATGCAGGTGAAGATTGAACCACTCCAGGGATCGTCGCATTCCACATGACGTTATTGGTATCTGGTCCTTCAGCAGTCGTATATCCAGTATGTTGTACATCATGATGAAACATTGACCAGTCATCATCTGAAGCAGAAAGCACACCTACTACACTTGATGTAATAAGAAAGAATACGACGATGAGACTGAATGTTATTCGATGCATAAATATACCTTTAATATTCAAATCATATCTATGATAAGATACTATACCTGTTGCATTATTTAAATCTTATTATACAATTGTTGTCATCTACAGAGAGGGAACAACAAGAAACAGATATCGCAAACAGGGAAAATAGGTTTGTATACTTGGTGCCATCAAAGATGCATATGCACATATGCATGCACCTGCGCATCGTCTATAAAAACGAGTATTATTCGATAAGGAGAAATACTATGCTCTTTTTGGGCTTTGTCATTTTGCCATTTTGATGGAATCTCGGAGAAAATTTATATAATTTCATTTCAAAATAGGTATACGTAAACATATCTAACATGCCTTTTTAGTAGGCATGTAAAAAGTAACGTACCGAAAGAAAAGGTGGAAGAATGAGAGGA
>CAIYYQ010000371.1 GCA_903930505.1 Methanobacteriota archaeon | reverse complement strand
TGCTCGTGCACCGATGATTCGTGCTTTTTCAAATCGTGTATATTCCACTGTAGTTCCTCCTAATACATAAGGATAGTAGAACCTCCAAATACCAGAAGTATTTAAAAAGGTTACCCTACAGACTACACGGTACCGGTTTATATAGATTCCCTGGGTGAAAGCGCTATTTTACTTCTTCTTGTGGTTCAAGGATGTCCTCAGAACGACTTGTGAACTCCTCGAGTGCAAGCTCGATATCAAATGTTATGTCTCGTAAGAGATCATAAATTTTTTGGTTTTCAAATTCTTTCATCCCATCGATATCTGAGTAGATTTTTCCCAGGTACCTATCTTCATCCTTATGGATTTCGATGTTGTATAATACTTCCTCCATACTATCCCTCTCAGCGTGTACAATAAAGGAAGTTATATAAAAATCTTTTGAATTTTTTTAGAGTGAGTATTTAAAGCATGCGTTCGATGAGCTTGTTTATTTCTTTCCCGCGGTATCCAAGTGCTCCGCCATTGGGGTAGGATCGTTTGATGCCTTCGTACCCGTTTTTCGGTGGATGTAGTCGGAACACGGGTTTTATCTCAGGGATCTCTTTGTACGGGAATTTCCCACTGGTGATCGCCTCGGATAACGTCTCTATGGTCTTGTAGGATGTCGATGTTTTCACATGTTCCTCTGTTACGGGTTTATCCCCGCTAAGCATCCCACGTGCGGTGATGAGTTTAGATACCATGTCCTTGGAGAGTTCTCCCCAGGTGACATAATCCTTTGCTGTCTGCAGCATGCCTTTGTAGACATCGTTTTCCGCGATTAACACACAATGGTTCACTTTGTTTAACCGTAGAAATCGTAACGTTTTTTTGATATCTGGTTTGATTTTTATGGTTCCTCGTACTCGTACAACTGCATACACCATGATTCTATGCCCCCGGTTGTTTTGGTGGTTGATCAAGCACTACTTTTTCTTCAGATGGAGGAATAGGTATTCCTCCAAAGAGAATCCCCAGGTCTGTTTTCTCCTGAGAAGTAACGCGAAGTTCTGCATTGCGTTCGAGCGCATTGTACACTGCTTTTGCATAGTTAACCGTGGTTTTGGTTTTTCCCCGGGTGAACGCCCAGCAGTCTTGAATACCAGCAAGCTTCAGGATCTTTTTTGCGACATCACCAGTAGCTAGACCAATACCATGGGGTGCTGGTTTAAACGTGACTTCAACTGATCCGCTTTTTCCAGTTACTGCAAACGGGACCGTATGTGGTTTTCTGCATCCGCATTCCCATGATCCGCAGCCGCGTCGAATTTCAATAAGATTCAGTTTTGCATTATCAATTGCTCGTTTAATGCTAGAGCCAACTTCTCTGCCTTTTGATTGACCAAGACCAATGAATCCGTTGTTATTACCGACGGCAACCGTGATCACGAACCTTACCCGTCTACCGGAATCTGTCATCCGCTGCACCATGTTCACGTCGATAACCTCATCTTCGATGCCAGGGACTAATAAGTCAACGACCTGTGCTTCTCTGAGTGGCAGACCGGTTTTCAACGCATCACTCATTGTGGTGATCGCACCACTCTTCACAAGTTTTCCTAATTGTGTCTTTGGTGCCCATTCAATTAACGGTTGTGCCCCATCAAGATCTACTCGTCTTCTTCGTCCAGCTGGTCTTGATCGTCTTTCAGTCATTCTTTGTGGCTCCTATAATCTTTTGTTTAATGTCAAGAACATGATGTTCAATGTCTTTGTTGAGGTGTTTTCCCATGAGTCTATCTTCACTGGGAAGCATCTCCTCATCGCAGGGGCAATCTATACCTGCGTCAACAACTCCTTTTACAACGGCAAACAGTTTTGATCCTTTCGTTGGGTTATACCTTCCGATGTCAAGAACGCCTTCGGTAATTCCTTGTTCTTTTGCTTTTGTTCCTGCAAGAAGCCCTGTGAGATATGCAGCAGGTGTTGTCGCCGCTGAATATTTCCAATGATAGTGTTTCACGAGTTCATCAGAAACTGCATAGACAAGAATTTTATCACCGGTTTGATAGTATTCCACGAACTGCACACGGGTGTTTTTAATGGATTTTCGCACAACGATTCGTGTTTTTCTTGATCGAAGCAAACTTAGTCGCCGTCGGTAATCAGTCCGTCCAAGTCGTTGTCGCCTGGGTTTCACATGGTACCGTGGCCCTGCCTTCATTGTTTCTCCTCCTTAATGATGCCATCTGAGATCAGATGGGATTTCAAATGGTTCACACTGCGGTATTCGCCGCCTTTTGATTTCATATAGTATGTTCGGTAACTCGCCGGATCCAGTTTTTTCTCTTCTCGAAGTTGGGCTAGATATGTCCGTAACGCCCGAATTGTTTGCATCCAACGGTCTTTCTTTGGCAGACGCGCATGTTTCTTTCCTTTTCGTGAACCGTAGCCTCGCTGTCTGCCTTTTTCCTTCTGTATAATGTTTAATTTTCTTCGTCCACTGGAAATACCTTGTATCGGGAGGCTTTTTACTGCTCCTC
>CAIYYQ010000370.1 GCA_903930505.1 Methanobacteriota archaeon | reverse complement strand
GAGCGAAAGCGAATGTGGTATCATCAGAGGAGCATACAATTTCTTCATACATTGAAGGATTGAATCTTGACGTGAACTCCGCAGAGGAAACCGTGCGATTCACCGTGAGTGCACCAAATGGAACCCAAGGAACTATCCTTGTGTTCCATATCGGAGAAGGCGTATTATCAGATTTAAATAACGTGATTCTCACATACGATAACGCTTCGATTACAGAGGAAAACGATGTTGCAGCGTTTTTCGACATGCACAACAGCACAGATCCTGCATGGCTCCGGGTGGCAACCAACTCCGGGTTGTACATCTTTGTCCTTGTTCCGCATTTCAGTACGCATACGATCACGATTTCGTCGATACCCAAACAAATTCTTCAATACACCGGATTCGTAATAATATCTGCAGCTCTTCTTATCGTTATTGCATCGTATGCTCTTTTTAGAAAAGGAAAAGAAGAAAATTGATCGTATCGTTTTTCGTGTTGTTCTCCTCTTTCTTTTTTCGCAGATGATGCGGATGCATACCAAGCCAGGTATCTAAAAACCGATCCACTGCGTCATCTAAAAAGCTCTTTTGATAGGTAATCAACAAATCAGAAACATACTCAGGTTCTTTCACCACATATTGGTTTTCTCTCCCGACTTGCACACGATCTATCACCTGTATATCCACTAACTTACCGAGATGAAACGATATTGTAGATGGTGCAAGAGCGATATGATCGCAGATCTCATTATGAGATGAATGCGGATGAAGCAGTAAAAACAAAACGATTTTCCGAGGAACCGCTTGGCGGAGAACAGCGAGAACATTTTTCTCCTTTACCCCGATCTTCCCTGATGTATAGTATCGCGTATATTTTCCATCAGAGCTTGGAACAATAAGATTTCGTTTTTTCAGATGATACAGATGATAATCCAACGTACTTAACGGTAGCTGCAACTCACGGGCAAGTTCTCGTTCATGCAACCCTGGAGACTTCTCGATATAGGCGTAAATCCGCCGTCGTATTTCAAGCTCCAGGATTTCTTCCTTAGTCATCCCACTTGCTCCGCATCAACGTCTTTAATTCTCATCACCGTTTGAGAATAGATAAATACAATAAAACCACCATAATACAATCGATGACGAATACGGCTTGATCTTGGGTGACAACAGAGAAGAGAAGCAGGAGTGCTTTCACGAAAAACAACAAAAACGCTAGACTGACAAATAATAACTTCATCGATCGCAATCGATACCATGAGACCGAAGATACAAGGCACAGAAGCCCAGTAAGACCAGCCATAACCAGCGCTAAAAAGAGAGAAATATCATTCAATTCCCATCACCATCCTTATTCTATCCTTTCTGTAATAGATAAAGACATACAAAAAAGTTTGTATCCAAAGCCTGATGACATTTATTGTTTTATTAGTGTTCGTACAGTGTTTGCAATATGTTTCGCATTGAGTTTGTATTTCTCCAGAAGAGCGCAAAACCCGCTATTTCCCAACTTCGTCGCCTGAACAGTTTCCCAATTTCGATGCTTTTTGTTTCCCGTTTTTATCACCTATTATGTTCTGTGAACGACGTTTAGTATCTTCCAGGCTTGACCGTACACCAGTCGAATAGTAACAACTAAAAAGATGAGAAGGATATATTCTTGTTGGTTTATAGTATTGAAAAGGCTTTGAAATAACTTTTCATATGTTTATTCGAAGATTGTTCTATAAACTATTTAAACAATTAAATATAATATAAGTTTTATAATAATTATTGTTTGGGCGGTACTCAAACAATTAAAAAATAAAATAAAAAATGGATGTGATGAAAAGATGAAACGAAATAATGTAAATATTGTAAAAATGGTAGCTTTCACGTTGTGTATGGTAATGATAACATCACCGGTGCTTTCTTCAGCCTCTCTTTCACTTGAAAAAGAACTTGGTAGCGATCGTATCGGACAATCGATCACCCCTATAGAAAAAACTGTGATCGAACCAAAAGAAATACCCGCTACTCAGGATGATCGCAGCCTTACCCTTACCTTCCAGGTAAACCCAGATGATATCACATTCCAAGAACAAACCATTGATGGTATATCCTACCAAAGAATCTCACTCCAGGATTATCCTTTAACCACCGAGGTAGGAAAGCCACAACTCCCTCAGATCACGAAACTCCTTGCTATCCCTGACCAGGGAGACCCTCAGGTGGAGATCATCTCCAGCGATTACACCGTATTATCAGATTTGAACGTATGCCCGGTGCCACAACCACAAATATTATCATCCTCCAAGGAGCAGTGTTCAACCGAGAACGAATTCACCATTGACAATACTGTGTATTCTGCTAATCAATTGTATCCGGAGAAACTCGCTGATCTCGGTCAGGGATCTTACCTTCGAGAGCAACGGATCGTTCGTCTCACCATCAACCCGCTTCAATGGAACCCGATGACGAAAGAACTCCGCGTCTACACTACTATCACCATCAGAGTTGATTATCCAGAAAAACTTGTTTGTAAGGATGTCGGACCGTACACAGATATCTGCTCCCGAGTCATCACAAACTATGTAAATCCCGCACCGGTCTCTAGGTCGTTAAAGACGGACGTGATTCCTCCTGCAGGCACGGTCTTATACCCCGATGACCCAAGTGTTCCTGGGATTTCTGCAGATTATTTGATTATTACCAATGATACCTATTATTCTTCACAAAGCGTATATGATCTTGCGTGCTGGCGCGCAAATTACAGCGGGTTCGATGTTGCTATAATCAGCGTCAATGACATTGGCGGTAATACAGATACCAGCATAAAACAGTTTATCAAACATGTATTAAATGACTGGACCGCGCCACATATGAGTGATCATCATGTCGGCTATATTCTTTTAGTGGGTGATGCTCCTT
>CAIYYQ010000369.1 GCA_903930505.1 Methanobacteriota archaeon | reverse complement strand
CAACTACGGGTAATTGTTCTTTATGGTTTTATCTTCGTTCTTCTTGTCAGTGAAAGACCTATAGGTAGACCAAAAATAAAACATGCAAGGAAACCTAAGTTTGTTCACATTCGTAAAGACCTTGCGGAGAAACTTGAAGCAGAGGCAAAAAACTCATGTCTCACTCAGACAAATATCATCGAGATTGCATTGGATAAACATTTTACTTTATCATCTCACTCAGAACAACAACTGGTGAAAAGAAAAGAGGAACTTGAACGGGAAATAAACAATATCAATAGCACATTACTTGACAAAATACAGAAAGCAAAACAAGAACAAATACAGAAGGAAAAAGAGGACAAAGAGATATTTGAAACTTACAAACGTTTTTGTAGAATGCTTGATAACGTCATGGATGAGGATACCATTCCAATTCTGAATAATTTTATTAAGAATTATGGTTTAAAAATCACTGAAGAGGAATTTCAACATATCTGCAATCAACATCGGATAAAACAGTTCACTTTTGAAGACTTTAAAAATTTGAGAATTAGAGGCGATGTAAATGACTGAGGATGATTATCAGAAGGAAGTGAAATCAGGGCAAACCCATCTCGATAATGATGAAACAACGAATGATAAATCAGGAGAAATAGAGGAAATCTGTCGTCTAATCCCTGATAAGGATGTGAAACTATGTGCTCCTTATATTTTTGAGTTGGCGAATAAAAGTCCTGATAGGAAGTTATCAACGGTTGATGTCCTAAGACTGATAATGAGAATAACAGGAAAGTATCGCCGTCCGACTTTGAATAGCATCTTGGAACGGATGAAGGGATATGGGATTTGTGTGGGATGTGAATTAGGGTTCTCTCTGATTGTTAATGAGCCAAATGCAGTAAAGAAAGCCCTTTTAGGAACGAAGTCGGAGAGACAAGAAAAACAAAACAGGTGAATACTATGGAAGAACAAAAATACAAAGAACATGTAAAGAAAGGCTGGTGTTTCGCACAGGAAACGGCAAACGAATTAGCGAGCGAGAACGACCTGCGGTCGAAACTGGCGTTAGCGATTTTCGAGAAGATAGTCTCGCCGTTACATTATTTTTTACAGGGAAACGTTTCTGAGAAGCCGGTTTCGCAGCCACCGACCGAGAAACAGATTGCGTATGCTAAGCAACTTGGCATTCAAGACCCTGGGAAGTTTTCACGTGAGGAATTATCTGATAAGATTGATGAAGCATTAAAATCAAAAAGGAGCAAAAAGCCATGAGACCATTCGTCTATGCGGTGTCCTGCATCTGGGGCACGTTAGGTAGCGATAAAGCAGGTCATACCATCTACGTCTATTTCAACTTTAGTTGGGAGGATATGCTGGATGACGACATCACTGGTCTCGTTTCATCCATGGAAAGCCTTTGGTGGTGTTGGGTGTCAGGTGGCATGTCCGAACAGAAAATGCTTCAGCGTCTTCGCAACCATGGTATTGTCTTGGTTGGACATCGAAGAGCGAAACAAGAATTGTTAAAAGATATAGAGGTGAAAAATGACAAGAAAAAAATTTGAAGAAAAAGCAGCAGAAAAAAAAGAGGATATGGAACAGATGAAAAAACTGGCAGCAGGGCTTCTTGTATTGTTTAACAACAAACCTGCTAAATGCCCTGAATGCGGTAAATCGACTAAAAATAAATGGCGTATAACGATTATACGAAGAGAATATCCGGACCCTGATGGTTTTGATGCAGTATTTGGTTGTGAAATCTGCGGTGCTTATTTTTGCGATGATGAGTTCTGAAAAACAACAGGATGAGTTCGAGATGAAACAGAATGAAAAGGAAAAACAGATAACTGGAGGAAAAACAATGAAGTTGAACTATAGAAAATACGTCAAGGTTTATCCTTCTGGTGCTTTTGAATGTAAGATTTGTGGACAAACCTGGCATCCTGATATTCAACCACTTTCAGGAGGAAGATTGAAACGTGGTTCGTGGCAATGCCCGAATGGGTGCACTCTACAGGAAGACGAACAGGATTAAAAAAATGTCCTCTCTACAGGGATAGAAGTATCATCACCGTGTCTTTGTTTTTCTCCCTTATATCAATATACCATGCCCCTCCCGTAACTTCTCTGTTACAATTGATAATTCCCGTTTGACCCATTTTACAAAGATATTTAAAAATATATCTTTTTCATGATTGTAAGTATTGATTTCCCAATGAGATAAATTTGAAAACAGGCGTATTAACACGTCCCACATAGGAGTAGATATGATGTATGTAAAAAGTGAGAGGAAAGCACATGTTCTTTACGCAATCCAATCAATAGGTGGTCCTGTTACTGTGGGGTCAATCATTGAGCAAACAAATTATGCTCGTTCTACAGTTCGGGACATCCTCAATAGGCTTCTTATTGAACGGTCCATCGAGAAAAAGAAATTTGGACAGGAGGGGATAAACCCATGCGATTATCGTATCTGCGAGCAAGGGAAATCACCAAAGTTCTTCTATGTGATTAAACCTCTTGGTCTGAAAAAACTGATGTATTTCAAAAACAAAGGTCTTCTTCAATTATAATCTATTTTTCCAACTTCTCAATGGTGAGCCTATTGTGTTTCTTATCAATAGATATTTTTACGGTCTCCTGTATTTTGAAAGGAAATGCACTATCACGAGCAATTTCTGTAGGGATGTAAATGAAGTTTTTATCGTAGAGTTTTCCTCCTGTTTTCGTTGGTCGGTTTAAGAATTTGCCTTTACCTTCAATCATTTTTGTAGCCCTAAACTGGTGTTACAGATATTTTGAACATAACCATTTCCGAGCACCAATTTGGTAGCACAATTATTATTAATGAATAAACCATCTAAGATTTCTGTATTTAACTAAAAAGAGGGAAAGGATGCACAAAATTGGGATGTTGCTCATAGGTGTAATGCTGATTAGTATCGTGTATTTAGAAGGATGCACACAGAAAAACACAGAAACACCAGATTCAGACGGCGATGGTTACAACGATTCAATCGATGCATTTCCTTTTAATTCAAGCGAATGGAACGATATCGACCACGATGGTCATGGAGATAACATCGATGCATTTCCCCTTAATTCATCTGAGTGGAACGATAGCGATAATGATGGTTATGGCGACAATTCAGATGCTTTTCCGTATGATTCAACAGAACATGTAGATTCAGACAAAGATGGTTATGGCGATAATAATGATGATTTTCCATTCAATGCTCTTTACCATAAAAAAGTAAAACTCTGGAGCCAAAGCGAATTGCACGTGGACCGATTAACGGGACCTTTCTACAAAGAAGCCTTGATTGCCATTCCTATTACGATGAACATAAAGTATGTGGGTTGGACATTTCAAGAAGTCAGCACGGGAGACATCAAATTCTATTTATCTGTTTTTAATATTGATTCCGAGGAATACAAAAAAACTTCTGAGCCGGATATCTTCAAAGGAAATAACAATTATTTTGAAGGGAAAATTGCTGTCACGAGTGAGAATGTTGGTCGATGGTCTTGGGAATGGCGTAATAACGACCAAGGTTTCGCTATTACATTCGAGGTCTATTACGTTCTATAGAAAAAAATGGAAATCTTTTTGTTGTATGGTCCTTGGACCACTTTCGGGACAAGACCCTCGGTAGCGATAAATACCAGGAGATAAATGTAATTCTTGGCGGTGGTTATCGCCCCTTGTATGTCGTCAAAAAAATGAGGGGATTTTGACATCAAAAAACCCTGATTGACGGATTGCTATCAGGCTACCATTAATCCCCTCATTATTAAAAGGAGGAAACAAAAATGGGAATAGTGATTGATGAAAAAGAAGCAAAAGAAACACCCTGTGTATGTTATGAACTCAAAAATGGAAAAACACTCTGCCACACCAAAGGCATCGTAGGCTTTCTTTCTGACGAACAGAAGAAAAGATATTGTTATGGGATGTATATTCGACCTGCTACACCGCAGATGGAGAAACGATTGCAAGAGTTCGCCGAGCAGTCTCAGCGATGTTCTCAAAAAGTGCGAGAAGAATACAAACGAGGAGACCGATTGATGCCGTTTCTTGATTGCATGAGCGAAGGTGGTGAGGAATAATGCTGTCTAAAACAGAGCGAGAGTTTCTGCAAGATGAATTTAAACGGACAGGGAAAAATCGTGCTGCTCTCGAAAAAAGGATTAGGAGAAAAACAGAGCAAGGGATTGCGGATTTGGCACTTATCTGTAAAAACCAGGACAAACTTAATCCTAAAATAGACAATAGTTCATGGAAAAATATAGAGATTTTTTGCAAATCAAAATCGCTGTAATAATTTTTTTTCATTGATTTATTGATGCGATGGAGGGTTACATTGAGATTTGTTTTGTATGCGAGAGTTTCAAAGCAAGAACAGAACCCTGAAATGCAGAAGAAAGCGTTAATCGAAAAAGCAAAGAGGGAAGGATGGGATTATTCACTTTTTGAAGAGAAGGAATCGACACGAAAAACAAGACCAATCAAATATGAACTTTATCAGCGACTTCTTAACAAGGAGTTTGACGGGGTTTGCGTCTGGAAACTTGATAGATGGGGTCGTAGCGTCCAGGAACTCGCACGAGAAATCACAACACTTTACAATAAAGGCATCGTTTTCATCAGTTTGACTGATAATATTGACCTGAGTTCTGCAAGTGGCAGATTTCAATTTCACGTGTTCTGTGCGATGGCAGAGTTTGAGAGGGCGTTGATATCGGAAAGAACGATAGAGGGCTTAAAACACGCTAAAAACGTGGGTAAACGAGGTAAAGACAAGGGTCGTAGGAAACGCTCAGGATACCATCTACGGTGGGGTAAAAAAAGGGACCCCCTCAAAACAGCAGATTTCTCTATGGAGTGAACCACCTTAATGAAAAGCCGGACGTTTTTTACATGCTATCAAAAAAATAAAAAATGCCGTGAATTAATTTGTAATTATGATAATATAACAATCAATACTGTTTTTTTGCTTTTTTCGTCTGTTTTCCTGCCCATCTATCCATTTTGTCACTTATTTGTTTTAATCGTTCTTCCGTATTTTTTGCATATCTCACTGCTAACTCTTTGTTTCGTTCATTTTCTCGCAATATGTTTTTTTCAAAATTGGTTAATTTTTTTCTTGATTGTGATGGCATTTTAATCACCTTTTATCTAATCCGTCTCATCTATCGTTGTATCTATGTCATCCTGATTTATTAGTTTATCTATAAAAACGGTCTCAGTCTCCATTAATTCTTTTAACTCCTTAGTGTCTTCCTTCCATAATTGTTTTAATTGATTTGAAATATCTTCCCATTCAGATTGTAATCTATTTGTTAAAGAATCAAGGTGGATAATATAATATACAGATAACAAAAAAAAGAGGATAGCAATAAGGGAAAAAAATAT
>CAIYYQ010000368.1 GCA_903930505.1 Methanobacteriota archaeon | reverse complement strand
GGGTAATTCTCACGAAGATCATCTTTTGTGGTAAACGGGAGTTTTTTGAGATCACTAATTCCATGGATATCTTCAGGATGAATCCCTAATGCATCGTATTTTTTCTTGTACATTGGGACGGTGTATGCGTATTTGATGGTTTTTCTCAGTAATTTATCTTGGTGTTTTCGTAGTTTTTTTTCATTGGTATGCCAGATGCGATTGATGTCGATAAGGTAACTTTTCAGGACGCGGAAAAGAAACAGTGGGTTATGAAAAGGATTCGTGAACATCATCTCCATTTCTTTGGTTGTCCTGAATATATTTGGTGTACATATAAATACTGTGCCGTTGATTATCAATTGAGTTGGTATGAGTAGTTTGACGATGGTTCGTTCATTTCTTCAATCAAGGTATTATGAGCATCTGAGTAGAAAACGATTGTTGAAGATTCAGGAAAGAAAATTCCGAAGGATTGTTCGTTACGCCTTTGATCATTCTCCTTTTTATCGTGAGTTGTATAAGTCTGAGGGGATCACAAGAGTTGATTTGAAGACGATTCCGTTTGATAAACTCCCAAGTATCACTAAAGATATGGTAATGGAACATTTTGATGATGTGTCGACAGATTCTGATGTGATAAAATCTGAGGTGCTTGATTTTTTAGCACAGAGTAAAGATCCAAATGAGTTGTTTAAGGGGAAATACCATGTGGTTCACACCTCAGGTTCCTCTGGGAAGATCGGGGTATTTGTGTATAGTAAACGTGAATGGGATCATCTGTTTCCGTATATTACAAAATCGTATGTTTTTCGGTTTTCGAAAAAAAAATCCGTGTTTCTTGGTGCAACTGGCGGGCATTTTGCTGGGGTGAGTTTTTCTTCTTGGATGAGCAAAGGTTTTTCGAAATTATTTACTGAAACATTGATATTAGATATCAATGAGCCGACCGATGTGATCGTTGAGAAGTTGAATGCATTTCAACCTGATATCGTCGGCGGGTATTTCACAGGACTTAAGGTTCTTGCGGAGCAACAACAGAAAGGAAATCTGCGGATTCATCCGTCTCTGTTGGTGAATTGCGCAGAGGGAAACATAATCCCTCATCAGAAAGAATATATTACGAATGTTTTTCATGCGCCGATGAATAATAATTACGGATTTGCTGAATGTATCATTGTTGGGGTTGGTCGTGATGAGTACGACGGTATTCTTCTGCGTGATGATCTTGCGTTGATTGAGTTTTTTGAGGATCATATCCTTGTGACGAATTTGTTTAACAAAACACAGCCGCTGATTCGATATAGAATTGATGATTGTTTGAAACAAAAAAAATCATTGCTGAAGTATCCGTTTACGCTTGTGGAAAACGTTGTTGGTCGCTCTGAGTTTATCATCAATTTGGAAAATGATCAAGGGGTCATGGATTATATTCATCCCTTGATTTTCACTGATTTTTATGTGAAAGGTCTTTCTGGTCTGCAGCTGGTGATTAAGGATAAAAAATCGTTTGATGTGCGTGTGGTAATTGCAGAAAAAGAAAGAGAGCCTGTGATTCAGGCTATTAAAAAGAAACTTGATGAGTGGCTTGCAGTAAAACACTTTACAACAGTTACGTATACAATTCAGGTTGTTGATGTTCTTCCGGTGGATCCAAAAACAGGGAAGTTTAAATTGATTGTGAAAGAATAAGCTTGGCAGGGTTTATCAAATTTCTAGGAGAAAGCCACCAAGCAATCCTCTTTTTTAGCATGTCTTGGAATAAGGAGACAAAGCATACGTTGTTGGTTTTAATCTACTTTCGAAATCCAGATACCATCTAAATGACAGATAATAGAGGTTTTTTCTTCCTTTTAGTCATTTTTTCCATTTTGACATTTTGTCAGGAAAAGTATATAAATAATGACAGATAAAGTATATCATGTTAAGAGATAACAATAAGGATGGTGAAAAAGAATATGGAAAAAATGATAATTGCAGCCGCAGTTGCAACAACGTTTGCTACGATTGTTATGACTAGCCCTATTTGTCCCTTCCAATTTTAATATCTTTCTTCAATAGGAATAAACTGTAAGGGCCATTTCGTCAGCGAAAAATAGCAGAACTCAATTATTTTCAGATTTTAATGAATTGTTGATAATTCAAATTTTGTTCTTTTAAAAAAATAAAAATCAAGATTTTTCCAGTCATTATAATCACCTTGACCGTGTGATCCATCTGAATAATTCAGAATATTACAGACATATCGATAGTTCATGCAGCTTTGATAGTTCCGATATTGGAACCCTTGTCGCGTATGTGGTTGCAAGCTACCTACATTATCAATCCCACCATAGTTATCTATAAGGAGTCCTATAGTGTGTCCAAGTTCGTGTATAATTGTACCAACGATAACTCTCCCTCTAGGAATGTTTGGGAAATTTTTTTGTATCATCTGGACGGAGATATCAAATGCGTCTAACTGGTCCCAGCCAAAAAATCCAAAACCAGGGAGTAAATCTTTTGTATAGTCACAGATAATACAATAATGAAACACTCCTTTTCGAGGGTTATTCAAATCATTGTGTAAGAAGTAGTTCCAGTATAAGTCTCGTAATTGCGCATAGGAAAAATTGGAGACATAGGGAATTTCTTCGCCACCCCCAAGTTCTCCTGTATCAACATGGAGGGTGATTTCATGTTGAGTAAAAACGTTTTTTACTTCATCGAGAAGAGCATTTGATGGTTTATTTGATGGACTGTCTGGGGATTGCATCCAATCAACCTCAAGGAATATGTCTTTATGGAATGGATTTGAACCCCATTGATCAGTATAACATTCCTCGACGTTATTCAAACCATCATTATCAGGATCGAGATGTGCATGATCATCCCAATAAAGAGGGTTATATCCATATTTTTCTTCCCACCAATCTGGGCACCCGTCGTTATCAGTGTCATTTCCAGGAATTTTAATAAGTGGATGGACAGTAGAGGGAATCTCTATTTTTGTGAAAACATCGTTTATCTCCCAGTCAGATCCAATGTCATCTAAAGGTCGTTTTCTCCAAGGAAAATAATACATATGTCCTGGATTAATGGTAATCCTATCCTTGAATCCCAGATCAAATATCGACGGTCCTGATCTACGACCCCACCAATTATGCCGTGCATCACAAATAGAGGATTTAGATTTAGAAAATACACCGTACAGCTCACTCCCATAGATACTATTGTCGACAACTGTGCACATACAGTCGTCTAATACAGAAATTCCTGTGCGAAGGTTATTTATAATTTTACTGTGAGAAACGATTACATCTGTGGAATGGTCATCTAATTCAATTGCAATGAACATATTACGGAAAAGCGTGCAATGAGTAATTTTTATTTTAGATGAATTGGTAATTCTCATGCCATATCCATTATGAAAAATATTGCAATTTGTCGTATTGATATCTGTACATCCCAGAAGAAAAATCCCTCCTTGATCTTGATTATTTTCACTTATAGCACATCGTGTGATTTCAATGTGCGAAGAAACATTAAGATAGATTCCTACACCATTTGTGTATATATACGATTTGTCGATCATATTGCATAAGGAGTTTTGAAGATGTATCCCCAAAGCATTATGACAAAAAACGCTATCAAGGATAGTATTTCTAGAGGAATTTTTTAGAAATACACCTTCGCCGTTCGTATGGAACGTACAATTGAATATTTTGTTATCGTCTGATTCATTAAGGTATATGCCGGTTTTTGTTCTATAAAACATGCAGTTCCGTATCAGAACATTTTCAGAATCTACCATAACACCAGCGTTGCCTACATATCCCCCAGAATTCCGAATGGTAAAATTTTCTATGCTGACATTATCTGCCGTTATTCGAATAACAGATTCTCCGTACATTCCATCAAGTATCGTAGTGTTTTTATTCTCTCCTGTTAAACTAATTGTTTTGTCTACTAATACGTTCTCGCAATACGGTGAAGAGATACTATAGATAAAAATTGTATCTTTCTCAGAGGCATTATTTATCGCATCCTGAATTTTGGTGTAATTCCCAGATCCATTGCCACCAACAAACAAAGTATTGTTAGATAGATCTTCAATGAAATAAAAGTTATAATTACTACGTGTAGTTGAAAAGCACGTGCAAGTAAAAAGCAATAAAACTAAAGTACCAACTATTGTCTTTTTTATTTGGTCTACTCGCAATATATGCACCTTGATATAAAGTATGTGTTATTTTATATAAATGTATCTCTAAATATAAGTTAATTTTTCTATAATTCTGGGAGCCATCGTTCTTTATGAACTTTTTCAAAAATCCAAAAAGTTTGTTTTTTTATTGCACCAGGAAATTTAGAGTCAATTTCCTCCATAATTTGGCTTAATTTGTTAACATTTTCTACCATTAGTTCAAATTCCAAATCGCACCAACCTGCCGCAACATTTAGATATTCTAAATAAGGTTTACCTTTTAGATAGTCCCATATAGCCTTTATTTTTTTATGTTCCTTAAGATATATTTCCAGTTTATAGTGTTGAAGCCCTAATTGTGAAAGATCAACAGCAACTCGAAATCCTTGTATAACATCTGATTTAACAAGATTCTTTAATCGATAGTTAACAGCTTGTGAGGAACATCCAAGCTTTTCTGCAAGTTCTATAAGGGGCATTCTAGCATTTATAGCAATCTCATTTAAAAGCTGATAATCAATTTTATCGATTTCTACGGGTTTTCCACTACAAGTTGTTATGTACATTTCTCTATCGGATCTGTCATATTCTTCTAATAATAAATAAGATTTTTTATACGCAAAAGCTTGGATGTAAATAGAAATCGTATATTTCGCAAAATAATCCTCATAGAGATCAAGAGTTTTTTGCCAGAATTGATGGAACTCATAAACATCTTTCACCCAAACAACAACATCAAAATCAATTTCTGCTTTCAATGATATAACTGCCCAAACATTTTTGTAACTAATAAAATGCTGAATGATTTCATTTTTCACAGATGAACTTACATATTGAAAATTGATGTAAATTCTAAAAACGTTATATCCTAATTTAAAGGTATTAATTGCTGTCCAAAAATTTTTAATCACTCCTTCATCCTGCATCCGTTGAACTCTATAAGCTACAACATCTTTTTTTAATCCGACTTTTTTACCTATTTGAGTGAACGATTGCCTGGCGTCTAAATCGAGTTCGTAGAGTATTTTTCTATCTTTAAGATCTATTTTTGTCATAAATTCTTATAAAAGGAAGAACCTCTCAAGTATTTTAGCATTTTGGGGGGTTTTCAAAAGATAAACGATAAAAAGAACCTAACATAATTTTTAGAATTCTGGGAGCCAGCGCTCCTTATGATATTTTGTTGGAACAAGAAAATTTTGTTTCCGAATAGCACCAGGAAATTTGGTTTCAAGATCATCTAAAAGCTGCAGTAATTTATCCATATTTTCTACAATTACTGCAAATTGAATATCTGCCCATCCTACAGACTCTAAAAAATCTTCTAGATATGGTTTCTGACTTAGATAGTCATATATTGCTTTTCGTTTCGAATGATTTTTTAGATAAATATCAATCGAATATTTTTGAAGCCCTAATTTTGAAATATCTATACCAACACGAAATGCCTTGATTATATCATTTTTTATAAGATTATTAAGTCGATAATTTACTGTTTGCGAAGAAGATTTCAATTTCTCAGCAAGTTCGATGAGTGGGACACGTGCATTTACTACAATTTCATTAAGTAATTTCCAATCAACCTTATCAATTTTAACCGTTTCTCCACCACATCCCATTCGATAAAGCTCTTTCACGGTTGTATTATCTTCATCTGGTAACAGATAGGATTTTTTGTATTCGATCACCTGATTTAACGTTGACATAACATTTTTTAAAAAATAATTACCAAATCGGTTAAGAGTTTTATTCCAAAAATGATAGAATTCATTTGCATCCTTCACCCAAAAGACAGCATCAAAGTCTATTTCTCCTTTAAATGATATCACTGCCCAGCTATTTTTTTCAGCACAAAAATACTGAATAATTTCGTCTTTTACCTTTGAATTAACATCCTGAAAATTGATATAGATTCTAAACACGTTATAACCAAGTTTATAGGTATTAATAGCAGCCCAAAAATGTGTAATAACTCCTTCGTCTTGCATTTTTTGTATCCTATATGATACAACGTCTTTTGATAACCCGACTCTTTTTCCTATTTGGGCGAGAGACTGTCGTGAATTGAGATCCAGTTCATATAGGATTTTTCGGTCTTTCAAATCAAGTTTTACCATAATCCCCCATATTTTAATTTTTGTTAAACTCCATTTCAGGCAGACTGCGATCTTTATAAATTTTATCTGCAATCCAAAATGAATACCTTCTGATTGCATTCGGAAATTTGCTGCTCAATTCATCCATAATATGATTTAGTTCATCCATGTTTTTGACAACAAATTCAGGTTCGATATCAGCCCATCCTATGGCAATATTCAAGCACTGCAGATAGGATTGTTTACTGAGATAATTCAACATTGGTGTCACCTGTTTATGATCCGTAAGGTAGATGTCTAGCTTGAAAAGTTGCAGATCTAACTTTGAATAATCGAGATTAATACGAAATGCTTTAATCACTTCTTTCTTTATGAGATTATCAATTCTGTACTTAACACTCTGTGATGAACATCCAAGTTTTTCAGAGAGTTCGATGAGAGGAATTCTAGCGTTCACCGCAAGTTCATTGAGAAGATGATAATCTATATTGTCGATATCGCTGAATTGTCTAGTGCAAGTATATCTATGATGTTCTCGAGATTCCTCTTTTGGATCATTTGTTGATAGATATGATTTCTTGAAATCTATTGCCTGTATGTACAATGAAATAGTAGTTTTTGCAAAATAACTTTCATAGAGATTTTGGGTTCTATCCCAAAACTGATAAAACTCATAAGGGTCTTTTATCCATAAAATAACATCCAAGTCTACCTCCCCTTTTGCAGTATTCACAACCCATGTGTCTTTACAATTAACAAAATATTGTATGATTTCGTTCTTTTTCTCGAAGTTCAAATTTTGGAGTGCAATATAAATCCTAAATACGTCATAGCCTAATTTAAAAGTGTCTATAGCAGTCCAAAATTGTGTAATAACTCCTTCCTTTTGCATTCGTTGTATCCGGTATGTGACAACCTCTTTAGATAACCCGACTTTCTTCCCTATCTGAGTATTCGATTGTCGACAGTTTAAATCAAGTTCGTAAAGGATCTTTCGGTCTTTCAAATCAAGTTTAACCATAAATTTACCATAGAAGTAAATTTTGCTAACCTATTTTAGTCTTTTGTGGTAATTTCCCAGAATAGGGTTTTATCTTGATTTGTTGTATTATTTCATTGAAGGAAGAAGGGTACTGATTCTATTAGTACCAATAAACACGAAAAATATCCGTTACGATCAACAAAGGTTGTGGTAGAATAATGGCAAGCGAGAAGAAAAATGCTTTATCTGAAATGATTGAAATTTTAGAACAAGCGACAGTGATTTATACTGATGGTGTTAAGGAGATATTTGATACAATTCGTCTCACCGATAAAGGAGTCGTCATTGGTCATATTTCATCCTGTAATGACGATTGTGATGAATTTATAGACTGTGGCTTTATCTCTCGAAATAATATTAAAAACATTAGCTACGTTACACAGAGGATAATTCGGAGAACAAAAGTGAAAATAGATACAGGAAAATAGCAATTATTATATACCAAAAAACAGTATCTTCTAATAAGAGTTAATTATTTAAACATTTGAACTATTGAACGCTGTGGATGGAGATGCACGACAAGAAAACAGTGTTACTTCTTTCGATGCCGTTTGCAGGCGCTGCAATTCCATCCATACAGCTTCCTATTCTTGAAGGATATCTCAAAGAACGAGGTATCAATGTTTCGACACGGCATCTTTATTTGAAAGCAGCTGAGTATTATGGAATAAATAACTATAATTTCCTTATTAATCCTCCAAATGATTCGTATATCGCCCAGATGATTTTTTCTAAATATGTGTTTCCTGAACACTGGGAAAAAAACATTGATAAATTTTGTGAATATTTTCAGAAACAATCATCTCAACATAAAGAAACCCAAGCCAATTTTACGTTTGAGACTTATGTTCAACGAACAGATAAATTCTATGAATGGGTTCTCAACCAAGTTGACTGGAGATCATTTGACATCATTGGATTTACCCTGAATTACGGGCAGTTGTTACCATCGCTTGCCATTGCAAAAAAAATCAAGGAACTCCAACACGAGAAGAAGATTATTTTCGGTGGCAGTCGAACCGTTGGAACTATGGGTGTTCGCGTATTAGAGACATTTCCCTATGTTGATTTCATTGTTTCTGGTGATGGAGAAGAAGCATTATACCAGCTAGTAGCAGACTACGACCACTATGAATCCATACCACGGCTGATATATAGAAAAGAAAACCAGGTCAAATGGAACGCATCAGAAAAATTTGTTGACATCAATGAATCACCGATCCCCTCGTATGATCCTTTCTATGAAGAACTCAGAACGGTATCAGATGAAGTCCAACAATACTTTCAATACTATGGAAGACTCCCCCTTGAAATCTCCCGAGGATGCTATTGGAACAAATGCAGCTTTTGCAACTTGAATATCCAACACAAACAATACCGAGAAAAAACCGTTGATCGCATCATCCAAGAAATACAAACACTTTCAGAAAAATATCATATCCTTGATTTTCAGATTATCGGAAACACCCTCCCGCAGAAAACCTACCGAGTCCTCCTTGAAAAAATCAAACAACTAAGCAAAGACTTCACCTTTGTCGCAGAAACACGAGCAGACCAACTCAAAAGCGATGATTACACCTTATTGAAAGAGACAGGATTTACCGCGATACAAACCGGGATTGAATCGTTCAGTTCCCATTACCTTCGGAAAATGAACAAGGGAACTCGCGTCATTGATAATATTGCTGCATTGAAATTCTGCAAGGAAAATAGAATCATAAATACATATAACCTAATTATTGACTATCCAAACGAAGAACCAATTGATTTTGAAGAAACCATAAAAAACATTCAATTGTTTAAATCTTATCTTGATCCACCCCAGCTTTGTACTCTTCGGGTTCTTTTCGGAAGTTCCATTCATCAACATCCAGAGGAGTACAATATAGAAATGTTAATGTTTGCACCGATTGATCACATCATGTACCCAGCTGAGGTTTTAGAAAAAGGATTTAATTTCGTCTCCGATTTCAAACGAAAAGAAAATTTAGGTACCAATGATTGGGTGAAGTTGATTGATGATTGGAAAAAAGAACGAGAACAGCATCAACTTGAAGGAATCAAACGACAAACCCCAATCGACCAATTTGTCTTCTATTTTGTCGACGGTGGTAATTTCATAAAAATCTATGACAAAAGAAGGGGGGAAGAAGTCCAGATCTACATGCTCAATGAACTTGAACGCGATGTTTTTCTTTCCTGCATCGATGTGACTTCTTTCAAAAAAATACAGGAGCGATTACCTCAGATTCCTGAATTTAAATTCACAGCTATTCTTCAAACCTTCGAACAACATGGTCTTGTATATCATGAAGAGGAGTATTATCTGAGTTTACCATTGAGTTATAGACAGGTTTATTCAAAGTCTTTAGAAACAAAAGAAAAATCGATATGCTATATTTAATCTTAATATAATTCCGGAATTGAACGTAAACGATGATATATTTTTGACATCCAAAAATCATGTTTTCTAATAACACCTGGAAATTTAGCATCTAATTCTTCAAGAATCTGGATCAAGGTGGGCAATGCTTTTTACCATTATTTCAAATTGCAAATCACACCACCCTACCGAATCAACTAAATATTCTACAAAAGGATTGCTCATCATGTAGTCTATTATTTGTTTTTTCTTGGAATGATCCTTTAAATAAATATCAATTACACAATTTTGTAAACCCAATTTTCCAATATCGATACCAACTCGAAATGCAAGAATAACTTCATTATTGATTAGATTTTTAATTCTATATACAATAGTTTGTGAAGAACATTTTAGTTTATCCGCCAAATCAATTAATGGTATTCGCGCATTTATTGCTATTTCATCTAATATTTTATAATCAATTTCATCTATGTTTACAGTTTTTCCCCCGCTTCTTAATATGAAATACTCTCGATCAGATTTGATTTCATTATCTTCATCATCTAGTAGATATGATTTTTTATATGCAACCCCTCCTGTAAGAATAGAAACTGTATGAGATGAAAAAAATTTTCCATATTTGTCTAAGGTATCATTCCAAAACTGATTGAATTCAAGACTATCTTTGACCCAAAGCATTAAATCCAAATCAATAGGACCTTTTATCGACATTATTGCCCAGGCATTTTTATAATTTGATAGATATTTTATCATTTCATTCTTTGAATCTAAATCAATGTCCTGAAAATCTATATAGATTCGATATACATTATAACCTAATTTAAAAGTATTTATCTCCGTCCAATAGTTCTTAATAATTCCTTCTTCCTCCATTCTTTTTATTCGATAGGATACAACGTCTTTTTTCAAACCTACTTTTTTTCCGATTTGGGTTAAGGATTGTCTAGAATCTAAGTCTAATTCGTAAAGAATTTTTCTATCCTTGAGATCTATGTTTGTCATAAGTACCTGTAAG
>CAIYYQ010000367.1 GCA_903930505.1 Methanobacteriota archaeon | reverse complement strand
TTCCAGGATATTTATAGATATATCAAAGAAGAACCTCTTTTTATATCTCTTATCCAGATAGGAGAACTCTCAGATTGGTGTTTGAAAAATCATATCGATCCAGAAAAACGCATCAACAAACTAAAACAGATTCTAAATATAATACCACTGAATGAAAAAATATGTTATGACGCTGCTCAAATAAAATATACTATGCGTAAAAAAGGCGTTGTAAAATTCGGTCTTCTTGATGCAATTGTCCTTGCAAGCGCACGATCAATCAATCAACAATTATTAACTATGGACAATGATTTCAGAACTATCCACGATGCGATAGTTGTACGGTAAAAAAATCACAAAAATGGGCAATGCCAGGTTCCTTTTATGGGAATTAGCGGGTTTTGCATTTCTGTATTTCCTGTGATGTCATGGAGGTGATGGCATAATTGCGCTCGTTTCAACAAGTTTATCGAACACCGAGTAAATCTAATGTTTCTCGTGGTGAAAACACACGAATTTTTGTTTGTTTTTTCAGTCCTTTATCCCCTGAGAGAATAGGACATTTGTAGGTTAATGCCAGAGCAAGATATGGTGAATCATTATAGTTTAACAATATTGCTTCCGGTAATTTATCTGAAAAAACAGAAAAAGGGATAAAAGTGATCTGTTTGGTAATAAATACAAAAGCAGCAGATATTTCTTCCTTTGTAAGTTTTGTCATTCTCTGCAATTTATCGAAATTGCGTTGCAGTTCAGAAAGCATAAATTCAGGGGCGATGAAATCAAAACTTTTTTGTCTCTTATTCACTTCAAATACCCTAGCTGATTCTCCTTTGTTTACGAGTGCAGAAAAGACGACGTTTACATCAACAACAAGGCGCATTCATTTGCCTTCTTTCAAGAGTTTTTGATATCTCTTTGCCAATGCAAGATTTACTTCATCTGCTAGTTTTTTTGCTTGTTTTTCAGTTAATTTAGATTTTGAAACAATGCGACGGAATTTCTCGATTTCTTTTTCCTGTTCCAAACGTTTTAATGCTTCAAGTCGTGCAAGCTCAGACCAATTAATCCAAGAGAGCCGTTTCATATCAACTTTTGTTTTATCCGGTAAAGCAAAGGTGACTGATGCCATTTACAAGGCACCTCGTTTTTTCAATGCTTCAACCTTTCTAATTTCCTCTATTTTTTTAATGATCATATTTCGAAAAATTTCGGACCATTTAATTGACGAGTGCTCGTCCATTTTTTTCTTTACATCATTTGGTATTGACAATGTGACATACGCCATATACATACCTCTTAATTATGTTAATAAACATATATACGTTTAAATTTATAAATCTTTTGGTTGAAAAAAAACAGAACCAATCTTAATCACGATGGTCGGCTCAGAGAAAACAATACAACAAAGTAGGGGATACGATGATTTCACGGGAGCATCAGAGTTTAAAAGGTATTTACGTCTCAATGTTTAAACCAAAAAGCCATACGATTTCTAACGATGGCTCACGCCCTGAATTCTGAATGCTTCACATCCACCCGATTGAGCCAAATATAGAGCTGTTTGTCTTCAGTTGTTGTCGTCTTGAGTTTTTCATACGCATTTTTAATATGTTTATCCGCAAAAACAATTTTTACTTCTCGACGATCATCCGTATTCATGACACCCACAAATCTTTTCGTTTCAGATATTTACGCACACCCTCAGGATCCCAAATCCAGCCAACCTTCCCTTCGCTATCAACCGCGATTTTATTTGATTCAAGAAGATAATCAAAGACGACACAGAATGTCTGATACATCATTTTTTTCGGGAGATGCTCCCAGAGTTTTCGTTTTTTATATTCCCCTGAATTTTTTTGAACGAATTCTTCAACCATCAGAACTGTATCCAGTTGGGGATAATGTAAAATATCAGTTTTCTGCCGCATACTTGTTATATAATTATATACAACATAGTATTTATAATTTACGCATACCGGGGGTTAAACAACAATGAATCGGTAAAATTCATCAGAAAGAAATAGTGGATGTAAAAAGTCACAAAAATGGGGAACCAAAAGTGACACCGATGGGAAATATCCCAGGTGACACAGATGGGAATTTTGTCTCGGAGGACGGGAAATCAACGAGAGGCTTTGTAGGTGACACCGTTGGGAAATACAAAAGTGATACAGATGGGAAATGATTTTCCTCTGGAAAACAAGGGTTAAGAGAGCACCTGCTTTTTGGGTCAACGAAGGGTGTTTCAGGTGACACCGATGGGAATTGGCGGGTTTTACGAGTCTTTCTATTTTTGTTTGTGTTGTTAGTTTATGTTGTTACTATGTCAAAATGATATTTACCACGCACACCTATAAATACAAAAACCAACAAAACAACAACCAACAAACAACTACCAACCTAAATAAAGCACTCAACAAAAACAACTACCAAAAACCCAAAAACAAACAAATACAAACAAGAGGCAATCCCATCCAACACAAAAAAAAGAAAGATCAACCAAAGAAAGGATCACGCCATCGCATTCTGTCAGCAAAACAAAAACCAGCATTCCTTCAACCTATCCTAAAAACAATGGTTCAAAAATAAGGAGAGAAAAAAGATGATGATCCACAGCCCACTGAACAACAAAAATCGTCTACCATTCCCAACACAAAAAATATCAGGAGACACACAAGAGAAAAAAAACCAAGCCAACAACGCAACAAAAGTAAAGTATTTATACCAAACACACCATTAACAGTGACGCAATACGAGAACACCAAGGCTGCGATGGGAACAGCCAAAAGGGTAACGTATTGACAATTAAAAAACAAACCATTTAAAAGGGTAAAAAAAACCTTTTAAAAAAAACAAAAACATAAAAAAAAATAAGATAAACAGCCTAAAAGGCTAGGAGAGAATGGGTAAACATGAAAGCAAACCAAAAAATAATTCAGGCAGATGACCACGCAGTATCAGCAGTCATAGGTGTAATCCTTATGGTTGCTATTACTGTCGCAATCGCAGCAACCGTATATGTCTACGTCAGTGGAATGATTGGCGGAGGAGCAACAGTATCTCCCGCACTGGGTATGAGTCAATCAGGTTCCTCAATTACAATTAGTAGTGTAACAAATGGCCCTGTAAATACCACATCCTGTATGATTAACATTGTAAATAAAACATCGGGATTACCGCAAACCACATCATCGACTCCTCCATTAGTCGGTAGATTTATTGATGGAGATAACAATCCTGATATTATATCTGGTGGAGATGTTATTACGTTCACTACAGCAGCTCCTTTAAATTATTTAACTAGTTTCAAATCAGGAGATCAGTTCACGGTACAGCTAGCATATAAAGGATCTGTTATCGGCTCATGTACTTTCACAGTACAATAAAGACAACAATATTCAACAGATAATAACTCTCTATTTTTTTTTCTTTTTCTACCTTTTATAAAAATTCATAAAATAGTTAGAAATACTGGGGAGTCTGGAAAAAATGAAAATAATAAAAAAATATAGACGATCAAATAATCATGCGGTTTCCGCAGTCATTGGCGTCACTCTCATGGTCGCAGTCACCATCGCAATGGGAGCTGTTGCCTACGCATACTTTACAGGACTGATAGGTGGATCCCCAGAGATAAATGCAATAATTAGTATTTCACAATCAACCCCTAGTGATGTATCAATATCAGTTATTGGAATACAAAATGGCCCTGTGAAAAGCGCATCAGTTATCATACAACTACTCAACCAAACCAGTGGAATACCAGATAGCGATTGCACTGGCACATTAATCGCTGCTGGTGAAAATATTGCTGTAGGAGACGTTATTACTGCATCAGGTGCACACATCAGAACAACTTACAATGTCCAATTACTTTACAAAGGCACTATTGTCGGCTCATGCACGTACATCAAACCATAAAAAAACTGTTTTTTATATCTAGACCAATTCCCATACACTTATTTCATGAAGGAGTTACAACAATTAATCTGGACCGCTAAACATGCCAGCGGCCTTGTTAACGAATCATTTATAAAAACAACCAGCATATTATATCACATTTGATATCATTCAAGATAGAAGCATTACTATCCACTGGATAAATAACTCTGTTTTTTTATTTTAGAATAACCGTATCTAAAAATCTCCGTTCCATCCAAGGATTAATACAAAAGAATCACCCCCATCCTGGGTGGATCACCCCCCTCTCAAGTTCATCCTGCCTCCCCACCCCAACAGATAATCATCAAGGTTGGGTGCAAAGGAAAGGATCCTTTATGCAAAGCGTGCCAGCGGTCTTGTTAACGAATCATTCACAAAAAAAACAGGATGATACCGGTGGTTTCAGAATAAAAAAATGGTTATCCTTGATGAAATCAGCTGCAACTTGCAAAAGCAAAAATATATAAGCCGTTATAGATATATTAAAATGTGGAAAAAATGACAGATAAAGAACTTTTAACATTGGTGGGCAAAAAATACG
>CAIYYQ010000366.1 GCA_903930505.1 Methanobacteriota archaeon | reverse complement strand
TATCTTTTTTTTATTTGTTTTTTTTCAGAGAAAGAATTTCTATAATTTGTTATCAACAAGACATCTTCTATTTGAAGAATGACAGGATATAGGTTATTTCTTCATCTAACGATGGTAGTTTTGTTACGATGAGCGGTTCGATGCTTTTCCATGTGGTCTTTTTCTCTAGGATTTTCTCTCTCAGTTTTTTAGGAGTGAAATCAACGACCTTTCGTGCGACCAGCGAATGATTAACAGTTCCACCTTGTTTCAGAAGCAGGTACAGATCGTGGACATCACGAGCTTTATTACGCTGGAGGATTGCAGAGATTTTATCGACGATGATCTCCTCGCGGTGTGGTACGCGTACTTCAATGGGTGGGATATCAGGGTATGGTGAGTACAGTGTTATTGTGTCGATCGTCTCAGCGCATGATTTCGATTTGAGGACTTCAAGAGAGATAGTAATTTCTCGTGGATGGGCTGGAGAGGTAATACCACAATGAAGGAAGAGCATGTTTGCTGTTTGTTTTTTCTTAAGAACCATGCAAGTGAACCCATAGAGTTTCAGTTCTTTCACTATATACTCATCAAGTGCACTGGGTATCGCATCGAGACAAAGATCAAGGTCCTCTGAAAATCGATCGCCCTTCATCACTTTCCAGATGCAGGTGCCACCTCTGAAAAGAAGCTGTGGGGATTTCTTATATAGAAGATGGAGTATCAGATCCTGCAGGTAGTCTTTCCAGGCTTGGTCGATAAGCTTGATTCTGCGCAGATGCGCATAACTTTTTAATTCCGATGACGTCAGCATGAGATCATCCTCTCTACCGTCGTTATGACATAGGTATTGTGAGTCAATTTCGCAAAAGAAGTGAGAAGTTTTTTATTCGCAATGGTGATAACTTCATTTAGTTCTTCAGGAGATATCGCTCGAAAATATAACGCATCGATGATGATTTTTTCTGGTTTTGCTACTGGTATTCGTAGGTGTTCTTTCCAGACGATGTTTTCATATCCGTACATCATCAATGGTTGTGCAGTGTAGAAGATGATTGGCGTATTTTTAAACATGATTCTTCTGTTGAAACGCTTTCGCGTGGTAACAATTTCGACTGAGAACGGTATCTGCGTGGTCAATCTTCGGATACTCAATGCAGACCACATTGACACATAACACGGTTCTGTCAACTGTGTCGCTACAGTAATAGCATCATCAAGGACCGTATATTTTCCGCGTTCCACACGAGTAATTTTATTAGATTTAGACAATTCATAAAGAATTTTTTTAGCGTAATTCCGTGGTATATCTTGGAGGAAAAGATCATTGACACCGAACACCGGTTTTTCAGTTATTTTTTTTACCAGGTTTTTATATTTAATCACAGGCATACAACGAGAATAAAAGACCAAGTATTTAAATCTATGTTAGTTACCAAAGAGAGTAACTATCATGTATCATAAAAAGAAAAGGACATCTGTACGTTGAAAAGACCCCGAAAGAAGGAGAAAAACCGAAGAAACCTGAAGATGAAAAAGGGAAATAATATTTTTCTTCATCTTTTTTTCTTTCAATATTAACTCTATTGAAAATAATCACTCTATTGTTGATATAATATGCACTGAAATCGTTTTTTTACAGCCATGGGAACAAAATCACTCAGGCGAAATGTTTATTAAAGAAATAACTGCTTACATTCTTTGCACAATGTGAATGAGTTTGGGATGCTGCGATAGTATGTTATTGTAGAGCATCTTCTAAATAAAGTTGAGGAGAGAGTGACAAAGATGCTGAAAAAAATACAAAAAATCAGAGATGGATCTGAAAAAAATACGCAAGAAACGGAAATTGTTTTTTCAGGAGGATTTATGCATAAACCAGTATCTGTTCCTCCGCAATTTAAAAAGAAAAAACCATTTTTTCAGGAAAAAACCCAGTCATTGGATCTTCATGTAGATTTAATCAAGAAAGTCGATGAAATTCTTACAGAACACAAAAAAGACCACGCAGTACATGAAGAGTTCTTTGAGTCAATAGTCACACAACAATCAAGGACTATTCCGTTCATCCCTACCTATATTGAACCAAGAATGCCGCTCACAAAAAAAGTGACTATTTCAACGTTTACACCAACAAGACCCCCGAATATGTTGTTTCGTAGTGAGATCCCGCAGGAATTCCATGTTGATCTATCTTTAGGAGAACAATCTGATTTTCGGTTTGTCCATTCATTAGAACCATCTACATCTTTCTCGAATTATCAATCTGTTGCGATTCTCCCTGAATCAAATAAGATCGTGCTTGACCGTGTGTTAGGAAATGTTGATGTTTCTGTGCAGAAAAACAGCATGGGGTTTCTAGGTATTAAAAAAAGAACTAAAGATGAAGTTGCTCGTTTGGATAAGCAAAAAAATAATACAGAAATAACCACGTTAAAACCTCATCACTCCACGCATACTCATGAAACCAGTTCCGCAAAAAAAAAGAAACATCAGAAAAAAACAGAAATCGAACAAACAAAAAAAACTCCTGAAGAACAGAAAAAAGAGCTTGAACTGCTCAAACAAGAAGCAAAGATTAAGGAAAAAATGGTAGATGAGAAAGAAAAAGAACTGAAACGACTTGAAATAGAACGAAGAAAAAAAGACAAAGAAGAAAAAGAACTTGAGAAACTTGAAGAAAAAGAAATGTATATTCCTCTTAATCCCAACCATCTTGTCCAAGAATTACAGATAAAAGAACAAGAAAAACAGATGCGTAAAGAACTAGAAAAACAACGAAAGGATGTAGAAGAAGAAAAACTGATAACTCTTGAAGCAAAACAGACGGAGAAGCTTTTAAAACAAAAACAAAAAGAAATGAAAAAACAAGAAAAACGCAAGGAAAAACAAAAACGTTTGGATGAAAAACTCCTCAGTAAAGAAATAAAGAAACACAAACAGGCTGAGAAACATCATACAAAAGAACCAAAGGGACTAAAAGAAAAATCGACGAAGCATGGTTTCTTTAGAAAAAAAACAGATGATCTTGTTACACCTGAACGTTCTCTAAGTCCCCATCCGGCAAAAACGTCTCTCGTATCAGAACCGTCACTATCGGTTGTCAGCGAGAAACACAAGGGTACAAAAGACGAAGTATCATTTGATGAAGACCTCTGCAAAGTTTTGTTAATTACGGATAATCTTCTAGCAAAACTTCCTGATGATGTTATTGAATCATTCGCGCAATCAGAAGATTTTTCGTTATATGAAAAGGTGCTAAACAAATACAGGATCAAATGATGGTATGGG
>CAIYYQ010000365.1 GCA_903930505.1 Methanobacteriota archaeon | reverse complement strand
GTTACTGTTCCCTACAATGCAGGACAAGTGATTCTAGCAAACTGTTCTAATTTTACTATTCAAAATCTGAACATTTCTAATGTTGACAACTGCATTCTGTTAGGTTTCTCATCAGATAACACTATTTCTTATAATAATCTATCAAATAACGGAGATTCGAGTATTTATATTCAATATTCATCAAATAACTACATCTTTAAAAATACCATAACAAACAACAGATATGATTGCATCTACCTAGGTTATTCATCTAACAACACTATTGACGGAAACACTATGATAAACAACAGAGTTGGCGTTTACCTCGATGATTCAACAAACAATATTATCCTAAACAATACTTTCAGAGGTAACAGATATGGTATTTATCCTAATAACTCACCAAATAATACGTTTATAGACAACATCTTTTCAAACAATACGGTTAATGTCCGAGGAGAATATCAAGCACAAATCGATAACAAATTACATCTTGATATTCTTATTATCTTATTCATTGAAATATTTGCTCTTTGTATCGTAGCACTCATATTTTTCTGGAAACGAAAAAAACAAGTTAAAATGTGATGTTACTTCTGTCATGTAATTTTTATAAAAATTCATAATTTCTCCTGTTGTAAAGAGGCTTACGGTCTACACCCAGCACCTAAAAAAATAATGAAATCTTATGTTGTTATAGGTCGTGGTTTTGATTTTGTTAAAACCGGTTTGTATTTCTTTACGGTATCTTTTACCTCTATTTCTGCTATCTTTGAAGCGATTTCAAAATCAAATTTGAGCATGATTTGCACAAGTTTGTTATCCGCGTTGAGTTTATACAGGGATGAATTACCCTGATCTCTTGTTTTCACGATCAATTTCTTTTCTAAAAGAATATTTATTAGTTTATAAACTGTCGGTCTGCTAACCCCTGATTTTTCAGAAATCTCAGTTATGGAATAATCAAATCGTGGGTAATCTGTTAGAAAATCTAATATCTTTGTCTGAGGATTGTTTCCGAAAATATCTTTAAACATGTTAATGCGCTACTCCATCTTAATTACTATATTGTACTTGCAAGTATATAAACTTTTTTACATCAATGTTAAAAAAATTTACAAAATAACTTTATGAATAGCGTATCTTTTACAGAATATTAATGGTAAATTTCACTGAACTACAGCTAGATATTCTCTTTAAACTCTGGCGAAATAGATGTTTTAGGCGCAATGCTACACTTCAGATAGATAATGTTGTCAAAGGCGCTCCAACACATCTTATTGGTGAAATGCGAAAAGAAATTGACGATTTGATAAGAAAAGGTATCGTTATCAAAATACCACATCGACATGGAGATAAGGTTTTTATTAACCCTGAATACAAATTCGAGATCGAACGAGCATTGAAGAAAATTCATTCATTCTTATAAATAAATATCAAGATAAGATATTTTCTCTATGCACTTACGTCTTCTAAATTTCTAAAATTTCCTGTTCTACAGGAGTGATAAAGAGGCTTACGGCCTACACAGCACCTAAACAATTTAAAGTCTTTGGTAAATATTCTTTCTATGACCAATTTTTATAATAAGGATGTGAAGTTTTTCTTTGTCGATATCCATGATTACTCGATAGCCACCAACTCGTAGTCTGTATCCCGCATCTTCTACAAGTTTCGTTACATAGGCTTCTGGTCTTATTCGAATACGTTCTAAAGATTTAATGATTCTTTCTTGGATCTTATGCTCGAGTTTTTTAAGTTGTATTAATGCTTTATCTGAAAAAATAATTTCGTAGGTCATAACCCCAACTCTTTCTTGACCTTGGCCAGGGTATGGACTTTACCAGCTTTAATTTGGGCACGTGCCTCTGCTATTTCTTTTTTTGTCTGTTCGCTCAATTCTGCAGTGTCTTCTATTATGTCCCAAATAACCTCTTCATAGGTTTCTTTATCGAAAAATTTCCTTTTTAATAGTTCTTTCTGTAGTTTTTTACTGATTTGAATTGAAGTATCCATAGTATATTATAGTATGTTATAGCATATAAATTTTTCTATGTTCACTATATTTTTTGTTTCTTCTGTCTTCAATTTAAACAAAAATTTATGTTTTTCTCCTGTTGCAAAGAAGCTTACGGCCTACACCCAGCACAACATATGAATTAAATTGATTTAAAAAATAATATGAGACATCTAAGAAGTCTCTACTCTGCAATTCAACAATAAGGATACGTGTTATGATTTGGATTAAACCACATAGCGCTCCTTGTACCTTCCCCACAGTGAATCCATGTCTCTGGCGTTCCAAA
The DNA here is from genome assembly GCA_903930505.1 of Methanobacteriota archaeon. Next base: position 6,324 of record CAIYYQ010000365.1, on the reverse strand, counting down.
TTTCTTTTGATTCAGATCTCCATAGTACCATCCCGCGTCCAATTCTTGTTGAGATATTGTTTCATTGATGAACTGAACAGTATCATTTTGGTTTTCTCTATCACCATAAGTCATATTTTCTGTTTCGTCATCTATAGGAATTAGAGGATTTCCATAAAAGTTAGGATCCATACTATGGAACCCTGATAAAACAGAAGGTCCGGCTATAGCTGTTATTCCAGTAATAGTCGTTATCACCAGCATCATTCAACAATTTTTTTCAAGTTGTTTTTTTAAATTCATGTTGTTTCACCGTTTCCTAACCCATTTTTTCTATTTCTAATAGGTCTATTAGTAGATCTGATCTAGTTATTAGTTCACCATTAATCGGAACGTTTGGATCTTTTGCTATTCTAAAAGTAAACCTTATTTGCATCCCATTTGATTCAATCTGATTAAATTCTGATGGTACACAATCGATTGGAATTAATAACCCATATTTCCAATCTAAATTAGGTGTAACCGAGTCATAGCTAATTCCAACGTAATAGCCATTTGTTCCACAATCAACTATGACAATTGATCCAGTTCCTGTGTATAGTTGTTCCTCAACAGATAATGGTTCTTCTTCGCTATTTGCATTTATTAGTGTTGCAAGTCCAATCAAAGAACTTGTCTCTATAACAACGATCATCACCAGCGTCATTCCAATTATTTTTGTTTTTTGTGTTTTCATTTTTATCACAATATACGATGTGTTCTTGACACTATATATATGGTTGGAAAACCTAAGGGAACTTCCTTATAAAAACAGGAATGTATTAAAGAATATAATCAATAATACTTATTGTATAAACTATGACAAAAGTGACATTAGGGATTACAGATTTCAAAGTTCTTGCTTCAGAGACACGATTAGAAATATTGAAAGCTCTTGATGGGAAAAAGATGAATTTGAAAGATATAAGCAAAGTAACAAATCTTCATGAGATGACACTTCATGAACATCTTGAAAAACTTTTGAATCTGGTTTTGTAAAAAGACATGAACGTGAAGGACATAAATGGGTCTATTATTCATTGTCCTGGAAAGGAGCAAGCCTGATTCATCCGGAAAATACAAAAGTAGTAATCCTTTTTAGTACCACAATTGTCACATTAACAATAGGAATCGTAGGATTAATAACCATCATGCAAACCATTCTTACCCCGGTAGAAATAACAAGATCTATCGAACCAAATAATAAAAATTTCAATCCAATTGTTTTAGGTATAACGATTGGATGTTTCATACTTTTCATTATATCAATAGTAATCATGATACAGAAATCCAAGAAGAATAAAATTTCAAAATTATGAAAAAGATGGAATCCCTTTAATATTTCGTTATTTTATCCCGTACTTATGACTTCAAACTCTAAAAAATTTTTCGTTTTACCGGAAGTGCAAAGAAGTATACGGCTACACCCAGCAGATAATATATTTAGTAAGGATATTTTTTCCCCAACACCTCTGTTGAAGAAAGCGCAGCGACAGCACCCTGTGCACACGCAGTAATAATTTGTCGAACACCACCAGTGATATCTCCTGCAGCATAGACTCCTTTGATGTTTGTCCGCTGTTGTCGATCCACCACGATATATCCATCTTCATTGAGTTGAATGTTTAATTGTTTCGCAAGGGTGTTCTGCGGTGTTTCACCCACAGAGATAAACACACCGTCAACCATCTGCGTTGAGGTTTTTCCTGCGATAGTATCGGTCAGCGTGAGAGAGCGAACCTTTGTATCTCCGTTGATGGCATCAACTGCGGTATTCAACATGATATGAATCTGTTTTTGTCTTGCTTCATCCTCATAGATTTTCTCTGCACGAAGCTGATCTCGACGGTGAATAAGGAAAACATCTTTGCAGCCGAGTTGTTTTAAAAAGATTGCTTCCATCACTGCAGTGTTTCCTCCGCCGATAACCACAGCGGTTTTTCCTTTGAAGAAAAACCCGTCGCAGGTAGCACAGTATGAAACGCCTTTTCCGAGAAATTCTGTTTCTCCTGGAATGTTAAGGGTTTTATGTTCGGTGCCGGTGCAGAAGATAATCGCACCAACATGGTATGTGTTTTTTTCTGTGGTAATCTGAAATTTCTTATTTGATTGTTTGATGGTTTTTACTTCTTCATAAAAATGAAAATCAACGTATTTACTGGCATGATGCTTCATTTTCTCCATGAGTTCCATGCCAGGTATTGATTCGAATCCAGCATAGTTTTCTACTTTAGGAGAAAGCATAGCGCGCCCGCCGCCATCTCCGCGATCAAACAAAACAGTTTTTATCCCGGACCGTACTGCATAGATTCCAGCAGAATACCCCGCAGGTCCTGCGCCGATGATTGCGAGTTCATAGTCCATGGTTCCTCACCAAGTTTTTATGTTGTTTATCATGATATCCCTATTTATTTATTTCATCCATTTTTTGGATTCGATATTTATTTAATATTTTTCGTGAATATGGATATTGGATTTAATTTTATGAAATACGAAGAAATCATCACAAAACTCAAATCACTTTCTGATCCTGAGGCAATAAAGGGAATGGCACGATACGGAATCAATCAGAAGAACAATTTTGGTGTTTCTATTTATCAGCTCAGACCGTTGGCTAAAGAAATCGGTATAAACCATGATCTTGCGTTACAGTTATGGGACTCAGGTATCCATGATGCTCGTCTGCTTGCTGTGTTTATTGATGACCCTGAAAAAGTGACCAGTGAACAAATGGATGCATGGGCAATGGATTTTGATTCTTGGGATGTGTGTGATCAGGCATGTACTAGTTTGTTTGATGAAACCAAGTTTGCATGGGAAAAGGTGTTTGAATGGGCTAAACGAGATGAGGAATTTGTGAGACGCGCTGCATTTTCGTTACTTGCTGGTCTTGCTGTACATGATAAAACAGCCGATGATAAAAAGTTTGAGAATGCCTTTCCTTTGATCAAAGCATATGCTGTTGATGAACGAAATTATGTAAAAAAAGCTGTGAACTGGGCTCTGAGAAATACCGGAAAACGAAACATATATCTCAACAAAAAAACAATACAACTTTCAGAAGAAATCCAAAAAATTTCTTCGAAATCTGCACGCTGGATTGCCCACGATGCACTACGGGAACTACAGAGTGACAAAGTTCAGATGAGACTCAAAAAGAAAAAACACTGATTTTTTGCGTGTTAGACGCCGCGTACCGTACAGCATTCCACATATTGTTGTACTGCTTGTGCGATTTCAAGCAGCTGTTCCTTTGTATACGGTTGCAGACGCTCCAGTTTCGCAGAAAGTAGCGGCACATCATGTTTGAACTGCTGCAGATAGTAGCGTTTTGCTCCTTTGATCCATTTCGAGATCTCAACGACATCTTCTTTTTTTAACAACTCAGGTACAACCGTGGTTTTGAATTCATACATTGGTGCTTTATCTTTGATCAACGTAATGGATTGTTCAACTAAAGCTACATCTGGTTTCACTCCAGTAAGCTGCGGGTATTTCCCTTTTGGTGCTTTTACATCCATCGCGACGTAGTCCACAAGTCTTTTCTCCAAAAGATCCTTTAGTTTCTCAGGGCAGCTCCCATTCGTATCAATTTTCACAAGGTACCCACGCTGTTTGATTTTTGTAATAAATTCAACGATATCTGGCTGTATGAGTGGTTCCCCACCAGAGACTACGACTCCTTCGATCATGCCTTGTCGCTTCTCTAAAAAAGAAAAAAGTTCATCCTCAGGGATGCCTTTTGTTTTTTCGAGGATGAGGGATTTATTGTAGCAGAACGGACAGCGAAAGTTACATCCCTGTGTCCAGATGATTGCACTAATGCAATCCGGGTAATCCAGAAGGGATGTCTTCTGCAGACCACCGATGATCATCATACACCTCTTTGGTTTTTATACTGCAACTATTTTTTCCTTCATATCAAAGGTTTTCCTGTCTCTGAACTCCTGCTGTTTGCCTTTGTTCCACTGTTTCACTGGTCGTATGTACCCAACCACCCGGGAGTACACCTCGCATTCTGTTGTTTTCTTTTCACCTTGACATATCGGACAGTGTTGATGCTCACCAGCAAGATACCCATGATCCGGGCAGACGCTAAACGTCGGAGTAACCGTGTAATACGGAAGCGTATAGTTTTCTGCAATCTTTCGCACGAGTTTTTTTGTTGCTGAAGGAGAGGGAGATTCTTCGCCAAGGAAGATGTGTAAGACCGTACCACCAGTATATTTCGTCTGTAGTGAATCCTGCAGATCAAGTGCTTCAAAAACGTCAGAAGTATATCCCACAGGTAGTTGCGTAGAGTTTGTATAGTAGGGTTCCACCTTGTCGCCGTTGTTTTTGTACATCTCCTGGTTATATATCCGAATCTCAGGGTATTCAATCTTGTCAATCCGCGCAAGACGATAACTTGTACCCTCACCAGGTGTTGCCTCAAGGTTGAAAATATTCCCGGTTTCCTCTTGGAAATCAGCGATGCGTTTGCGTATGTAGTCAAGGGTTTTCTCTGCAAACTGTTTTCCGTCTTTATCTGCGATGCTTTTCTCCATGAAGTTCAACAAGGCATCATTCATGCCGATGAGACCGATCGTGGAGAAATGATTCTTCCAGTATTCCCCAAAGGTTTTGTGGACATCAGAAAGATAGAACTTTGAGTATGGATGTAACCCGCTCGTGGTCAGATTTTCGATAACATCTCTTTTGATCTCAAGGCTTTGTTTTGCAAGCACCATGGTTGTATCAAGACGTTCGAAAAAATCAGTATCATCTTTTGCAAGATATCCGATCCGCGGCATATTCAGAGTGACAACACCGATGGAACCGGTTTTAGGATTAGCACCAAAGAGGCCGCCACCACGTTTTCGGAGTTCTCGGTTGTCCAAGCGCAATCTACAGCACATACTCCTGGCATCATCCGGTTTCATGTCGCTGTTAATGAAGTTACTAAAATAGGGAATACCGTATTTCGCAGTCATATCCCACAAAGGTTCGAGTCCATCGTTGTTCCATTTGAATTCCTTCGTGATATTATAGGTTGGTATCGGGAATGTAAAGGGTCGTCCTTTCGCATCTCCATCATACATAATCTCTGCGAATGAGTGGTTGATCATGTCCATTTCGTCAGTGTATTCACTATAGTTATTATCGGTAAGTTCGCCTCCTATTATTGCGGGTTCCTCATTCATGTAGCTTGGGACGGTAAGATCCATCGTGATGTTGGTGAAGGGACTTTGGAATCCGACTCGTGTTGGTACATTCATATTAAACATGAACTTCTGCATTTCTTGTTTCACTTGATCATAGTTCAGGCTGTCTCTGTCGATAAAGGGAGCTAGTAAACTATCAAAATTGGAGAGAGCCTGCGCACCAGCCGCCTCACCCTGCAACGTATAGAGATAGTTTACGATCTGCATGAGTGCGGTGCTGAAGTGTTTTGCTGGTTTGCTTTCAATTTTTCCTGCAACCCCTTTGAATCCAAGAAGCAACAGGTCTTTGAGATCCCAGCCAACACAATATGCCCCGAGGGTTCCCAAATCATGGATGTGAAAAACTCCTTTCGTATGTGCATCCCCGATTTCTGGAGGGTAAATCTTATTAAGCCAGTAATGAGAGATGATGTTCTCAGTCGCATACACATTCAATCCTTGAAGGGAATAGCTCATGTTGCTGTTTTCATTTACCTTCCAATCCATCATACTGAGATATCCATCGACGACATCGATGTCTTTGAGCAGACCACCGATTTCTCGCATATCTTGATGTTGTTTACGGTAGAGGATGTAGGCTTTTGCGGTCTTTGCATGACCTGATTCAATGATGACTTTTTCTACAATATCTTGTACTTGTTCAACTGTTAGGATTTCTCCACGTTTTTGTTCTTTTTCTAGTAAAGCTAGGACTTTTTCCGTTAGTAGTGAAGCTTTTGCATAGTCTTTGCCGCCGACTGCTTGTGCTGCTTTCCAGATTGCATCAGTTATTTTCACAGGGTTAAAGTCTGCAATTGTTCCATCTCGTTTTTTTATTTTTCGTATCATAGATTTTCATCTCTCCTCTGTTGTTTGTTCTTCTGCGAGGTTTTTTACCTCTTGTTCGAATGATGTCACGTCGGTGAACGATCGGTACACCGAGGCGAACCTGATGTAGGCAACTTGGTCAAGATCTTTGAGGCAGTCCATGACGAATTCTCCAATGGTGGATGTGGGTATTTCTTCATGTCCAAGTCGTCGTATTTTTTCTTCGATGCAATCGAGAGCTTCATCTATTTTTTCTCGATTGATTGGGCGTTTTTCAAGTGCTTTTATCATGCCG
>CAIYYQ010000364.1 GCA_903930505.1 Methanobacteriota archaeon | reverse complement strand
TAAAAGGCCATGCCCAGGAGCAGTTTTGGCATTGGTTATCATCTTGGGCCGTAGCGATTCGTAGTCCCCTGGATCTTGGGTTTGAGAATAACGGGTTTGTCCTTCCTCCACTTAATATGACTCAGCATACTGTTGGCACGGATTGTTTTGATACTGGTACACTATTTCCTATGGAGTCTAAAACTTTAAATGATCAACGGCAGACCAGACGAGATACCCTTGTTGATCGAGTAAAGAAATGTGCGGAGCTGGTTCAAACAGATGATTCTCAGTGGTTGATTTGGTGTGATCTCAATGTTGAAAGTGAGATGGTAACTAAGATGATTCCGGGGGCGGTAGAGATCCGGGGATCTCATTCATTAGAGTATAAAGAGGATGCTATTCTTAATTTCTCTGATGAGAAGATCCGGGTTCTGGTTACTAAGTCCTCCATTGCAGGATTCGGGATTAATTGGCAGTGCTGCCATAATGTAATCTTTTTGGGGTTATCTCATAGTTTTGAAAAGTATTATCAGGCGGTTCGTAGATGCTGGAGATTCGGGCAGAAGCATCCGGTTAATGTGTATCTGGTTATCGCAGATACTGATGGGGCAATCTTAACAAACATTCAACGGAAGGAAGGGGAGTTCACAAAAATGTATGATGAATTAATATCAAAGGCAAGTCAGCAGTCTATATCAAGAGCAAAGAGGGATGTTGTCGAGCATACTCTTGATTCGGAGCGAGGTAGTAATTGGACGGCATATCTGGGGGATTGTGTTGAATCAATAGACTCCATTGAAACAGATAGCGTTGGATTAATTGTATACTCTCCCCCGTTTCCGGGGATGTATGTTTATTCCAATACACCGAGGGATATGGGAAATGTGTCTAGTCAGGAGGAGATGATTGAGCACTATAAATATCTTATCACGAAAGATAAAATGCTTCGTATATTACAGCCCGGTAGAAGTTGTTTGGTTCATTTGACGCAAGGGATTACCTTTAAGGGCAAAGAAGGATACGTTGGCATAAAAGACTTTCGAGGAGCCATTATTCAGGCGCATATTGATGCCGGGTGGACGTATTATGGGGAGATTGTGATTGATAAGAATCCTCAAGTTAAGGCAGTCCGAACAAAGGATCAGGGATTATTGTTTAAAACATTATCGGTTGATTCTTCACACATGCGGATGGCATTACCAGATTATGTTTTACATTTCAAGAAGCCCGGAGATAATAAGATACCCATCAAAGCAGGGAAGGCGGGGAAGTATCGTAAGGATGGTAGTGATGGGTGGATAACGAATGATGAGTGGATAGAATGGGCGGCTCCGGTATGGTATAGAAAGTCTCAGAGTTATCCTGGGGGGATTCAAGAAACAGATGTATTAAATGTTATTGCGGCTAGAGAAAATGAAGATGAGCGTCATCTTTGTCCGCTTCAATTAGGCGTGATCGAGAGGATCGTAAAGCTATGGTCTGCTCCGGGGGAAATAGTATTCTCTCCATTTATGGGTGTTGGATCTGAAGGGTATAAAGCTCTGCAACAGAAACGGAGATTTGTTGGTTGTGAACTAAAGAAATCCTATTTTGATGTTGCGGTGCACAATCTAAAAGAGGCCG
>CAIYYQ010000363.1 GCA_903930505.1 Methanobacteriota archaeon | reverse complement strand
TCTGATCTGAATTGTTGTTCTGAAAATCCTAAAATATATATTGTTCCATACTTAGGGCAATCTTCAATTATCTTCCTAAATGCAGTCTTAAACGCCTTCATCAACGAAAGAACATCGCCACCTATGCTTTTCTCCACATCATTTAATAATGTAATGATTTTTCCATGATCTTTGACCATGAGATCAAGTATTGACGTTGGCTTCATATGTTTCAAAACCTCTTAGCCTGATTCTGTTCTTGTCGTAGAATACACACGGATATTTATAGCTTATCTTCGTCTTCTCCTAGAATCACGTCTATCATCATAAAAGAAACAGTCTTATACACCCGCTGTTTTTTCTATAAACAATGTATGATTTGATTGAGGCGATAGAAACAGTGAAGAACAGCTGCGTTCGCTTGATCATCGACGAACGGATCAAAGAGTTTAAACAAATGAGAACAGATTCAAAAGAAAAAATCTTCCAAGAACTCTGTTTTTGTATCCTCACTGCAAACAGCACCGCTGAACGATGTATGCAGGTTCAAAAAAATATTGGCAAAGATTTTTTATTGCTCTCTGAAAACGATTTAGCTCAGAAGTTGAAAACATGCGGGGCACGATTTCATACAAAAAGAGCAGGATATATTGCCGCATCACGAAAACATGTACATGAACTCTGTACAGTTCTTGCATCATTACATGGTGAAGAAATCCGAATCTGGCTTGTAGAAAACATAAAAGGGTTCGGCTACAAAGAAGCGAGTCATTTCCTGAGAAATATTGGGTACGATGACTATGCCATCATTGATTTCCACATCATTGATCTCCTTGAAAAACACAAGATCATAAAAAAACCAAAAACACTCACAAAGAGCATTTATCTTAAAATCGAACAAAAACTGAGAAATATTGCAGAAAAAACAAATATGAGTTTAGCAGAACTTGATTTGTATCTCTGGTACCTTGAAACAAAAAAAATATTAAAATAAAAAGATACGCTAATTCTCTGTTTTTATCTCATTTTCTTTTCCATAACAAAAAGAATAGCTGCGATGAAAAGAGAAACAAGAAATGATTCGATTGTTCCCCATATGATTCCGTGCAGGGGATAAAGGATATGGGCTGCTGATGCGTACCCGACGACGCTGCAACTTCCTACGATCATGGATTTTGCGATTCCTCCTGCAAACTCAGAACCATGTTCTCGCATGGATATCACCATGGTTGAAAGAAAAACCACGGGAAACACCGTGAAAATCCCGCTCAAGACTGACCCTACTTGGGAAAACGATACTGCCACAGCGATTACTACTCCTGCAAGTAATCCTCGGAAAAGAATCTTCATTGGCGTGTAATGAATTTTTTTACTTTCCACTGATGGGATTTTTTTCCAATATTCAAGAACAACGAAGGTAAATACGAGGAACATAAGATAGATGAATAGAGAAAATAAAATATTTGTAATCTGTAGGAAAAACAAAATAGAAGCAAGAAGAGCCCAAAAAGCTAGAGAACAGACGAGTGATAACAATAACGATCGTTTTGCAAGAAGAACAAAGACGCAGAGAAATACTAGGTTGATGCCCATTCCTGCAGGGGTAACAGCAGCAACTTCTGAGGCGAAAACAGTTCCGCGATTTAATCCGATGAAGATTAATGCGATGACAATTGTTGTTGGTATCGTTCCTATAAGACCGCCGATTTTTGTCCCGTATCGTTCTGCAACAATCGTGATAATAATGACG
>CAIYYQ010000362.1 GCA_903930505.1 Methanobacteriota archaeon | reverse complement strand
TCGATGAGGTAATCAATCAGAAAATAGGTGGCACAGCAAAAGTCTTAATCGAAGAAAAAGCAGAAGGCGAAGAATTCACAATACAAGGATTCTCAGATGGTTTTCGAATTCTTCCGCTGCCTGCAGTCCAAGACCATAAACGATTGCTCCCTGATGACCAGGGACCAAATACCGGTGGGATGGGCTCATATTCCTGCAAAAATAAACTTCTCCCGTTTTTACCAAAAAAAGACTACGACCAAGCTGTGCGTATTATTCAAAAAGTTATTCAAGCGTTGCACACTGAAAAATGCCCTTATATCGGCCCGATATATGGCCAATTCATGCTCGCCAAAGATGGACCAAAAATCATTGAATTTAACGCACGTTTTGGTGATCCGGAAGCGATGAATGTGCTCCCCTTGCTGAAAAACGATTTCGTTGAACTTTGCACTCTTATGATTGAGGGGAAACTCTCTGAAAAAAAACTTGAAATCGAAGAGAAATCAACAGTATGCAAATATGTGGTTCCTGAAGGATATGGTGTAAAAAGCATGGTTGGAGAAAAAATCCATGTCGATGAACAAGCAATAAAAAAAACCAATGCTTTACTCTTCTATGCATCGGTAAACAAAAAAGATGAAGATATCGTCACCTTATCCTCTCGTTCCCTTGCAGTTGTTGGCATATCAGATGAACTCATTGATGCTGAAAAAATTTGTGAAAAAGGATTAGCACAAATAACAAGTGATCATATATTCATTAGACATGATATCGGAACTAAAACATTGATAGAGAAACGCGTTCGTCATATGAACATGATACGTGGTAAACTATGAAAGAAGAATTGTATATCTATTTCATTGGAACAGCTGGATCCGGGAAAACAACATTAACTGCAACATTTCAACAATGGACACAGTTACGTGGACTTGATGCAATTATTGTGAACCTTGATCCCGGAGCAGAAACATTTCCTTACAAACCTGATGTGGATATCCGCGATTGGATTTCACTCAAAGAAGTAATGGAATCATATGAACTTGGCCCAAATGGTGCACAGATCGCCTGCGCTGACATGATCGCACTTAATATCGAAGATGTAAAAAAAACCATTGAATCATTTAAATCAGATTATATACTTGTTGATACACCAGGGCAGCTAGAGTTGTTTGTATTTCGAGAGGCAGGAAAATACACAATCAAACTACTCAACCCGAAAAAATCCATGGTTTGTTACCTTCTTGATCCGTCACTAGCGAAAACCGCATCAGGTTTCGTATCCCAGCTTCTTCTCTCTTTGACAACAAATTTTCGGTTGAATCAACCCCAGGTGAACATCCTCACAAAATCTGATTTATTATCAAACGATGAAATGGAAATCATCAAAAGATGGTCAGATGACCCTGAGGAGCTCTACGGCGCCCTAATAAATGAGGAGGCATCTATCTATCGGGAAATGAGTGAAGGAATCGTTCATCTTATCAAAGATTTCGGTGGTTACACGCAACTGATTCCCACCTCAAAAGTAGAATCATTAGGTATTGAGGATATTTACAATGCTGTTCATTTACTGTTTACAGGCGGCGAAGATATCATGAAAGATTAAACAAAAAATTGATAACATCTATCAGTACTGTTTTTTTTCTGTTGTTGGTTTTTTTGGCAGTAACATTTAAGTTTTCTTGATTCTTACGTGGTGAACATATGATTGAACGCGATGAAGCCCTTCAACTTCTGAAAAAATATCTGAAGAACGAAAAACACACCCAGCATTCCCTTGCCGTAGAAGCAATCATGAGAGAAATGGCGCGAATGGGCCATGAAGATGAAGAACTCTGGGGTTTGACAGGACTCTTACATGATATTGATTTTGGATACACTGAGGATACACCTGAAAAACATACTTTTATTGCTGCGCAACTTCTTGAAGGACTTCTCCCGCAAGAAGGAATTGAGGCAATTCAAGCGCATAACTACAAGCACACCGGTCGTCTCCCCATCAATGCATTGGATCGAGCATTGGTTGCCGCAGATGCAGTCTCGGGACTAGTGATCGCAACCGCACTCGTTATTCCTTCAAGAAAACTTGCTGATGTCAAACCAGAAACCCTTTTGAATAAATTCAAGGATAAATCATTTGCAGCACGTTGTGAAAGAAAACGCATTGAACTCTGCGCAGACACTGGGTTTGAATTAGAACAGTTTTTAAAACTAAGCCTTGCCGCATTGCAGAAGATAGCGGATAAACTAGATATGTAGGTTCTTATATATCCGGTATTAGAGTACTCAACCTATGGGTTACCATATAGGAAGAATGTGATTTCTGTGTATGAAAGAGAATCAGATCAAGCAGCTGGCGAAGAGGAATATTTCCGACTACCATTACCAAAACGAAATCAACATGAAATGTTCGCAATAGCAGACAGACTCTCTGGTGGATCACGCATGACAGTCATCTGCGAAGATGGCAAATCAAGAATGGCGAGAATACCTGGGAAAATGAAACGCAAACAACGAGTCCGAGCAGGGGACTTGCTTATTATTAAACCATGGGATATTCAGAACGAAAAATCAGATATCGTTTTCCGATATAAAAGAACCCAAGCGAGTGCTCTCAGCAGGAGAAAATTACTACCTGAGGCGATTGATGTCTTCTGAGGGTTTTCTCAACGATAAATGGTTAAAAAAACTGGATCATCAAACCCGGGTGCTTTACGATCGAATCGGTCTTGACCGTAAAACCATGGATGAAGTTTTTGATAAACGAACCCTGCTTGATCTTGGAAGACTTATGTCTAACCATGTTATTGATATTGTTGATTTTCCGATTTCTACTGGAAAAGAGGCGAATGTGTTTCGTGCCGTCACCCCGGAAAAAACATTTGTCGCATTGAAGATTTATCGAACATCAAACATGACTTTTAAACACATCTGGAAATACATTGAGGGTGACCCGCGTTTCAAATCATCGAATAAAAGCCGCCAGCAGATTGTGTATGAATGGGCACGTAAAGAATACAAAAATTTGGAGCGATTACATCAAGCGCGTGTACGTGCTCCACATCCGTTGAAACGACTTAATCATATTTTAATTATGGATTATATTGGAAGTGCTGGTCAGCCAGCGCCGATGCTCAAAGATACTGAGCTTAACAACCCTAAAAAGGTGTATACGACATTACTTACGTATATTTCTAAGATGTATTCGAAAGCAAAGCTTATCCATGCTGATCTTAGCGCCTATAATGTCCTTATGTATGAAGAAAAACCTTATATTATTGATCTTGCTCAGGGGGTTTTACTTGGGCATCCGCAAGCACCTGAGTTTCTCCGACGTGATATACACAATATCGTTAGTTTCTTTGAACGTTTTGATATCTATGGAGATGAAAAAAAAATTTATGAAAATATTGTAAGAAAAACGTGAGTAATTATGAGATATTTACGAATTCCTAAAGAACGTGTAGGTGTCCTTATCGGAAAAAATGGTGAAACAAAACAGATGATCGAACAGATGGCTTCTGTGAAACTTGAGATCGATTCTGAGGAAGGTGAGATTTCTCTTGATGATAGTCAAGCAACTGATCCGGTGCTTGGTTTGAAGGCCGAGGATGTCATTCGTGCGATCGGACGTGGTTTTTCCCCTGAGCATGCCCTGAAAATTTTTGAGGAGGAAGTTGAGTTTTTCCTTTTTGATATCTATGAATATGTAGGAAAAAAAGAGAACCATGTGTCCCGATTGAAAAGCAGAATCATTGGACGAGATGGAAAAACAAAACACGTAATGGAACGGCTTACTGGTTCGTACATTTCTATTTATGGACATACCGTTGGGATTATCGCTGATCTTGAATTTATGGATGTCACAAAAAAAGCGATTGATATGATGCTTTCAGGAAGTAAACATTTCAAGGTATATCGATACATTGAACGAGAAATCAAAAAAATAAAGACCAATGACGCCATGGGATTCTAAAAGGTAATCTTTTAATA
>CAIYYQ010000361.1 GCA_903930505.1 Methanobacteriota archaeon | reverse complement strand
TGCAGACATTCGTTTTGTGGGTTCTGACAATTCAAGTGCTGATGGACTGCGTGTGCTTCGGGTCAGTGGTGATAATGGTTCGAATGCAAAGATTGGACTTGAGTTTGGGAATTGGAGCGCGAATATGAATACGACGTATACTGCTGCGTTTGCGATTGTAAATGAGGAGCCGTTTGCGGTGAATATTACGCATGTGACGGTGACGAATACGAGTGGGACGAGTGATTATATGCAGGTGTGGTTGCATGGGAACGGGAGTTTGAAGGCTGAGGATGATCCGACAAGTGTGTTTTTGTATAATAATGGGACGACGTATTATACTGCGAGTTCGACTGCGTGGGTGCTTACGAAAGGGGATGGTGATACTGGTACGATGTATCCTGATATCTCTGACAGTGCAACTCAGATCACCACAGGGTGGGATGAGTCTGTGCATGTTCGATATACGCAGAATCTGAGTGGTGGGAATGATGATGCGTTTCAGATTGGGAGCAATGGACGTGTTTTAAGTAATGCATCTGATTTTGTGTGGGTGCAGATTTCGATTAATGTGCCTGCTGGTGCTGTGGGCGGCGATCATGCGGGGACGATTGAGGTTCATTTCCAGGCGAGTACGCATTGGGCTTCAAATACGCCTGTGGTTGCTACTTTTAGTAATCCAACAGAAGATGGACATATAGATACCCCGGGATGGAGCAGGCAAAATACTTTGACAAGCTTATTATTCGGTTCAAGTTATCCACTTTCAAGAGCATATATAGAATGGGATATCAGCAGCATTCCTGATACCGCTATTATTACCAAAGTTGTCTTCAAATATCATGGAGAATCCCATACTCATGATGGACATATCCATGAAATGGTTGGAACAAGGCCCTCGACGAGCGGAAATGAAGATGTGTATAATGAAATTGGTGAAGGAACTGTATATGCTGACCCTGATGGATTTCCCATTGTTGGAACAAATCAAGAGGTAGATTTAGGAACTTCAGCTGTTTCAGACCTCCAGTCACAACTCACATCTAATTGGTTTGCTATCGGTTTACAATCAGATGGCGATGGAACATATTCAAGTATATATGCTGAAGAATATGGCTCCGCAAATCCACCTCCAACACTTGAGGTTACGTACACACCATGATACCCTCCCTCAACGTTTATTTTTTTATCATAGAAGAATATCACTGTATTTTCACATCTCCCAAATCATCGTCAGAAACCCGCTATTTCCCATTGGTGTCACCTAAAACCTCCTTCGTTGACATAAAAAACAGGTGCTCTATCAACCCTTATTTTCCAGGAGAAAAACAGTTCCCATCTGTATCACTTTTGCTTTTCCCAAGTGTATCACCTGAAACCGGCCTCGTTGATTTCCCATCCTCCAAGAAATAATTCCCATCCGTGTCACCTAGGATATTTCCCGTTTGTGTCACTTTTGATTTCCCATCTTTGTCGCCTATCATTTCCCATTTTAGTGACCTGGTTTTTCCCGCATTTCAATTTTGTCAGATATTGAACTTAAAAGTAAGTAACGAACCCATGATGAATAAATTATTTATACAACTGAGTACATTTTGTATTCATGCTTGAGCGTTTGTTTACATCGAAAACCCGAGTGAAATTACTCACTATTTTTCTTTTAAACCCTGAAAAAGAACGTTACATCAGGGAACTTACAAGAATGACCAAAGAAAACATTAACTCTATTCGCCGGGAGCTTTCAAACCTTGAAGAAATCGGGCTATTCACCAGCCTAAGAAAAGGAAATACAAAATATTACATGATCAATAAAAACATGCCTCTTTTTCATGAATTAACATCCATTTTTCTGAAGACAGAAGGAGTAGCAAAAACACTCTGCGATCATCTTTCTGATATCGGCTCAATCTCACTTGCATTTATTTATGGTTCCTATGCGAAAGGAACCACAGGGATACACAGTGATATCGATGTTTTTATCGTCGGATCTGTTGATGAACAAAAATTAACGATCCTTATGAAAAATCTGGAGAAATCAATTTCCCGGGAAATCAACTACGTGGTGTTTGAGTCTGAAGAGTTCCATCGCAGAATAAAAGAAAAAGATCCTTTTATAAAAAACGTCTTGAGTGAACCAAAAATTTTTCTTATCGGGGGATATCCATGAGCCTTGATGATTTGGAACGAGAAGAATTTATCAAAAAACTACCGGTTGATCAGAAGAAAATACAAGATTCGATTCGTCTCGCAGCACGAGATATTTCTTCAGCAAAAACAATGTTGAACACGGATTTCGACTGGGCGTTTTCCATTGCATATAATGCAATGCTTCAGACATTACGTGCTTTTATGTTCTCTAAAGGGTATCGTCCTGCTGGCGGAAATCAGCATCTTTCTGTTGTTCGATTCTCAGAGGTTTTTCTTGATGATGAAACCGTCGCTGTTTTTGATAGGATGCGACGGAAAAGACATGTTTCCATTTACGATACCGTGGGATCCATTTCAAAAAAAGAAGCTGAATACGCAATAAATCAGGCTGAACATTTACATCAAAAAATAAAAACAATGCTAAACCAGTAATCATTCTCCCGACCAAATTTTTTTTCGGTTCAGTTCGTCTCAGAAGGCTACTACATCAAACACACAACATAGCATTAATCTCGTATCTCCCAAATCATCGGCAGAAAAACCCGCTAATTCCCAAGTTTGTCACCTGAAAAGTTGTTCAATGACGGAGAAAACAGATGCTCTCTTAACCCTTGTTTTCCAGGAGAAAAACACTTCCCATCTGCATCACTTTCTGATTTCCCATCCGTGTCGCCTGGGAAATTTCCCGTCCGTATCACTTTGTATTTCCCGTCTATGTCACTTTTGGTTTCCCATTTGTGTCGCCTAGAGGGTTTCCCATCGATGTGACATTGCATTTCACATCTCTGTGACCAAAGAATTCTTATCGGAGTATCTTAAAATGTATCCAATGATGAATAACTTTTGTATTATCTATTTATTCCCTCTTGTTTATTTTTACCAATGAGCAGCATTTTAATATAACAATATTGATTACCGGCAAACCATACAATGTTTTGGGGAGTAATTGCTATGATTGAAAAAGAAGATATCCACAATTGTTTTCCGATGTTAAAATGGATTAAAAACAAAGCACTTCGTGAAGGTGTTGTCACGGTCTGGAAAACAGCAGCTGAACAAGGAAACTGGAATCAACTAAATGATATTCCGTTTACATTGCTATTTGAAGGATCTGGTTTGCTTGTTGATCATACGAAACGAATCACAAAACTTGCAAAAAACGTGATGGAGACACGAGAGGAATCCTTGAACAACGATTATCTGATCGCAGGTGCGTTGCTTCATGATGTCGGTAAACTTTTAGAGTACACAGTTGTCAACGGCAAGGTTGTAAAAAACCAGAAAAACACAATGCGTCATCCTGAGTCCGGTGCAAAACTTGCAGAACAATCCGGGTTACCAAAAGAAGTAGTGCATATCATCGCTGCGCATTCTCATGAGGGTGATACGATGAACAGAACGCCTGAGGCAATCATTGTTCATCATTGTGATTTCATTGATTTTGAAATTAAAAAAACAACGACAAAGTAAGAAGGCGGTAGCATGAAACTCTACGAACATGAAGCAAAGAAAGTTTTTGATACAATGGGAATTCTCATCCCGAAACAATATGGTGTAATTCATTCTAGAGAAGAACTCGATGCAATGAATCTACGGTATCCTGTCATGCTGAAATCAATGGTTCTTGTTGGCGGGAGGGGAAAAGCGGGTGGCATTAAAAAAGCTAAAAACATAGAAGAGGCAAAAAAAATCGCTACAGATTTGTTCAAATTAAAAATTAAAGGTCTCGCTGTAGAATGTATTCTTCTCGAAGAGGTTGTCGAGGAAGTAGGCGCATGTTATTTTGGTGTCACGATGGATCCTGCTACGTATCTCAACGTCGTTATTGTCAGTGCATCAGGCGGAGTTGACATTGAACAGGTGGCAAGAGAAAAACCTGAGACTATTATAAAAAGAGAAATATTGGATAACAGTCGTGAACTTCCGGAAAAGATGGCAGTGGATATCGTTTGTTCTCTTCTAAAAGATCTTCCTCAAATGAACCATTTGAAGGATATGCTTGCAGATACTATCTCTAAGTTGTATGCGACCTATCAACGGTTTGATGCAAAACTCTGTGAGATTAATCCGCTGATCATAACAAAAAAAGGGGTTGTTGCTGCGGACGCAAAAATGGTGTTGGATGATAACGCTCTTTTCAGACAGGTTGAACTTCTGGAGATGCTGGGAATCAAGGAAAAAAGACATGATGTGGCGGAGCGGACGAAAAACGAGCTTCGAGCGCAAACAGCAGGTTTCCCGTACATTGATCTTCTCCCTGAGAAACATACAAAGGATCCGCACAAATTGTATGTGGGTTTGATCCCGGGTGGTGCGGGATACGGGATTTTTTCTATTGATGAGGTTGCTACTATTGGTAAACGGTTCTTTAACGATAGGGTAGTTCCTGTGAATTTCATGGATAGCGGTGGTGGTCCAACCCAAAATAAGGTTGCGGAGATGTTTCATCTTCTTATGGATAACCCTGATGTGGATCTCATTGTGACGTCTCGGTTTGGTGGTATCTCAAGTTGTGATATCTTCATTCGCGGTATGGTGCAGGCGGTGAAAGAGCGGTATGAAAGCGGGAAAAAAATGGTACCTGTTTTTGGGAGAATGGTTGGAACTGATCTGCCGAGCGCTCGAACGTTCCTTGAAAAAGCAAAGGCTGAAAACCCGGATGTGATGAAGAATGTGACTATCTTTGTGGGTAATCAGAGGATCATGGCTGATGTGATTCGTGAGGGAATAAAAAAAGCCTTTGAATCTAAGGGGTGGAAGATATGAAACTCATAGCCCCTGATGAAGGGATGTTGTATCATATCATAGAAAAAAGACGTCCTGATCTTGCGAAGAAAATACGAACTGCCCGTACGATTGAGACCGTTGTCGTGGGTCTGGGTGGACAAGGGACGCGGCATGCGGAACTTATGCAGCAGTATGGAACAACGATTACTGCGGGAATAGCACCAGGCCGTGGGGGGGCACGACTCTTAGAGACTATCCCTATTTATAACACAATTTCGGAGTGTCTTGTAGAACATCCAAATATCGCTGTAGCAAGCATTTGGCGGCATTATTCTACAGCAAAAGATGCAACTCTTGAGGTTATCGAAGCAGGGATACCTGTGGTCGTCCTCATCAGTGAAGGCATACCTGTGAGAGACGTTCGTGATATTCTTGTCGCTGCACGAAAACACAACACGTTGCTTGTCGGTGGTAACACCCCTGGCATTATTTTCCCTCCTGAAGGCATCAAGGTGGGGGATGCTTCCTGATGTGTTCTATCCACAGGAGGTTTCAAAAGAGGAATTTGGGCCTAAAGGTGTTACGATTATCTCCCGTAGTGGCGCTATCCTATATCATTTGTCAGATGCATTAGCTAGTGTTGGCATTGCTCAAAACGCGGTGATAGGAGTTGGTGGAGATGGAGCTATCGGTTCTACTTTCCGTGATCTTGTTCCTCTGGCGATGGAATACAAAAACACTGATCTCGTCGTAATAGCAGGTGAAATAGGGGGCTGTCAGGAGGAACTCCTCGCTGAAGATATACAGAAACACCCAGAGAAATATCCAAAGCCCATGGTTGCGTTAATTTCGGGTGCACATGCCCCTGAAGGAAAAACCATGGGTCATGCAGGAGCGATTGTTTCACCTGGACAAGCCTACGGGACATTTCAATCAAAGAAACATGCTCTTGAACATGCAGGTGTACCAGTCGCAAACAGCCAATACGATCTTATCAATGAAGTAAAAACAAAACTGAATGATAAAAGCTATTTTGACGTTGAACATTACTACAAGAAAATGAAGACGATATGGGATGCCCCAGCGAAAAAACCAGGATGGAGTACCCTTATCACAAAGGTGATGCCAAATAATCTGTTAATTTCTGGTTATCCGCTCCAGGACATCGTTGAAAGGAATGGTTTCTTAGAGGTTGCGTATCTTCTGATAAAAGGCGAATTTCCCGATAAAAAAACATTAGAAGAAATGAGAAAAATTGCTGTTACTGCTGCAAAGATACCGGTACCAAAGGTTACACGTCTTCATAATGAGGATGTTTCAAAGACGCTTGTAAAATATCTTGTAATGGATGAGAGTTTAGCAGCATTTCCGCAAGAAGGAACAGATGGCGCAGTGAAAAAAACCATATTCTGTCTTGGAAGAACCGCTCGATATCTCAGCGGAATATACGGCACTGAAAAAGCCCTGGAAAAGCTCAATGAAAACGAACCTTTTTCGCATATTATCTATCGTGCGATAACCGGGAATTCAAAGGTTAACGAGAAGCATTCTCGTATGATTGAGGCTATGATTGTTGCATGTGTTGATCATGGAGTAACCCCGCCATCTGCTCAGGCAACTCTTATCGCTGCATCAACAAGGACACCATATGAAGTAGCTGTCGCTCATGGTGTTGGTGTTATCACTGATGTTCATGGTGGCGCTGGTGCGAAGGCTGCGCAGTTTTTCAACGAGTGTATAAAGAAAGCAAAGAAAGAGAACATAGACGTCTCTTTAGCCACGCGCAATCTCATGAGAGAGTATATTGAAGAGGGAAAACGAGTAGAGGGCATGGGGCATAGAGTTCACACCAAGGATCCTCGCCGTGATGTTCTGTGGAATCTCGCCACTCAAACTGATGTTGCTGGTGAACATGTTCAACTCTCAAAGATTATCAGTACGATATTTGAGCAGGTTCGAGGGATGAGTCTTCCTATAAATGTTGATGGTGTTATTGGGTCGATCGTCGCCGATATGGGTCTTGATCCAACAATTGCGAAAGTTCTCTTTATCTATGGACGACTAGCAGGGCTCTCCGCTCATTACTTTGAAGAGGTCGCCTCGCAGCCGAGAATGCGGCAGATTAATTTTGCAGAGGCGATGTACAAAGGAAAGGAAATGAGGAAAATCTCGTAATATCTTTCCTTATTTTAGATGGTTGCAGAAGAAATCAATGCGGTAGATGTTTACGATGAACTGTGAATATGATGGTCCAAGGAACGAACATTTCTCTGACACAATGTTTTTTTTCTTTTTTTGAGATAATCCTTTAATAATGAAAACGATACAGCTACCTGGTAATACAGTATGCCTGCTAGGAAACTTGTTGAGGAAAAACTGAAAACCCTTGGTATTGAGGTTGGAGACGTCATCACTATCTCCAACAAAGACGAGAAATGGGAAGGAACTCTTCTTCCTCATCATGCATTTAGCAGTGAGGAGATTCTCACAATCAAATTAACGAATGGATATAACGCTGGTGTCGCTGTCGACAAAAACACAGAGATCACATTGATAAAGAAACATCAGGATATGACAAAAAAAGCAAGGGAGATTCCGTTTGATCCAAAAAAACCAACGATTTCCGTGATCGGGACTGGCGGGACTATCGCATGTTACATCGATTATCGAACCGGTGCAGTCTACCCAGCGACCTCTGCAGAAGATCTTGCGTTTTCCGTCCCTGAGATTTTTGATGTGTGTAATGTCAAAGCCCGTGTCGCATTCCAGATGTTAAGCGAAAACATAGAAGTTCAGCATTGGAAAACACTTGCTCATGAAGTGGCAAAGGATTTGAACACCGATGGAGTCCACGGTGTGGTGATTCCTCATGGAACTGATACAATGGGATATACGGCAGCTGCACTCTCATTTATGCTAAAAAATTTATCGGGCCCGGTGGTATTGGTTGGCGCGCAACGATCAAGCGATAGACCTTCTTCTGATGCTGCGCAAAACCTGTATGCTGCGGCAACAGTTGCTGCGAAAACCGATATCGGTGAGGTTCTCGTGGTCATGCATGGGGAATCCTCAGACACATTCAGTGTGATTCATCGGGGAACAAAAGTACGGAAATTCCATACATCTCAGCGGAATGCATTCAAAACCGTGAACGATGTATCGTTAGGTACAATTGAAGATGGAGCGGTCACCATCGAAGGAAACTAT
The DNA here is from genome assembly GCA_903930505.1 of Methanobacteriota archaeon. The sequence continues at coordinate 1,108 of CAIYYQ010000361.1, read as the reverse complement.
CGAACGATGACAAAAGGCAAGGTGACTGTTGATGATGCGATGGATGAAGATGTCGCGATGGTATACTCGCATCCAGGTTTGAAACCCGAGATGGTCCCTGACAAAAAAGGTATCGTGCTCATCGGCACCGGTCTTGGGCATGTTCCATTGAAACTTCTTCCCCGAATTTTGGAGTTGATCAAGAATGATACGGTTGTTATCATGACCTCTCAATGTATCTTCGGTCGGGTGAACATGAATGTGTATTCTGCGGGCAGGGATCTGTTGAAGGCAGGGGTTATCTCCGGGGAAGATATGTTACCTGAGACCGTGTATGTGAAACTGATGTGGGCGCTTGCCCATGGGAAAAACCCTAAAGAAGTAAAAAAAATCATGATGACAAATATCGCTGGAGAGATTGCACAGCGTACTCGTAGTGACACTGGTTTGTAAAAACAGATGTAAACGATCGTTTTTTTAGATTTTTTCTGGGAGAAGAAATACTCGATCGTCAATCCAGATGACTTTAATCTTCTCTTCGTCAATTGTGAAATGTTTTGGTTTTTTCACATAGATGATCTCGTAGGTTTTTGGGTTCATGATTTGTATTTCTGTTGGGGATTGGCTGACTAAGATCATTTCTTTGATGAGTTCTTTTCCGCCGAGTACTGTTGCATCTTCTAGTTTTTTTCCGTCGAACGCATTTTTTGTTCCATCGGCAAGGTTCACGACATGAACAATGTTTTCAGCGAGTGAAGAAATCATATAGAACGTGTTGTTATATGAAATAAAATCTCCTTTTTGATATGCTGGTAATCTGATAAGATAAGTCATCCGGTATAGTTGTATGCAGTCTTTCATGCCAACGTTTTTTGATGATTGTTTGATTTCGCCGCCGTAGTGTTCGTAGATTTTTTTTGCGATGCTGTATGCGGATCCTTTTTCACTGAGATTAAAGTCAAGGCCTCCGTGTATCTCCTCAGACTCCGTAATAAAAAGCCCTCGGTTTCCTTTTGTTCTCATGGTTTCGATAAGTTTTTCTACATGTTTTTTCATGGTTTCCAGTTCTTGTTTTGAAAATTTTCGTTTGTCGGTTCGTATCTGAATAGTTGCTTCGTAGTATCCTCCG
>CAIYYQ010000360.1 GCA_903930505.1 Methanobacteriota archaeon | reverse complement strand
GGTCCTAACCAACCACTTGTGTTTCCGTCACCCCAATCCCACATATAGTAGACATTATCTCCGTTCGAATCAGTTGTCGATGTAGTGTATATGTATGATGTTCCTTTAATTCCTTCAATGGGACCAGTTGGTTGACTGGGTATAGCAGGAGGACTATTCGCGAGTACTGTTACCGCCTTGCTGAGCAGATCATTATTTATGTTTTGATCCCCAGAGAGACGTGTGGTTACCTTGATGTAGTAGGTTCCTGGCGATGATGCTTGCCAAGGAGGTATAAATTCAGCATATGTGGTTGTATGCGGTGATATCGGGATTGTTGTTTCTGCGGAATAAATTGGATCAATCCCACTGAAAATAACGGCCCCACCGTTTTTTATCATCACGTCATCAATGTACCATCCATCACGGGTGAGCGAGCCATCAGAACCGAAATGCCAGCGAAGCTTAATTGTTTTACCTACGTACGCGCTGAGATCAAAGGTGACTTGTTGCCATCCACTGCTCGTTCCGCTGAAACAGGGTTCATTTGGTATACCGACGTTACTCGAAGACACCGCATCCTCATTATAGGGATTGAGATAGGATCCAAGAATCGTCCAGGTTGACCCATTATTTATCGAGATTTTGACGTTACCCCCATCATAAGTGTTTTCCATGTCGTACCACTGCCAGAACGAAAGCTGGGCGGGTATCGGTGGAAGTGCAAGGGAAATCGATGTAAGCATCGCATTCGCGGAATTAGGATACTGACCAGCAAGATTGGTTGCCCAAAGTTTCGTTCCGGAATGCGCTGCCCCTGGACCGCTTGTTGGTACACCCCATTGCCATATCGCTGTTCCACTTGGGGTGTATCCACCGTTTGATGCTTCGAAATTCTCAGTATAGTTAAACTGATTGTAGATCGAACAGTTGACAACGACAGCGTTCTGATAGGTATCACCAAAGTTCCGCACACTTGCATTCACAGTACAGCTACCCGCAGATATACTACTCAACGGGTTGTTAATCGCGATCACACCCACGTCATTTTGTACAACGATCACCTGTACAGTTTTATTTGCGATATTGTTCGAGAGGAATCCCTCACCGGGGACCGGATGCGCATAAATCCCGACAACGTAGGTGCCAGCAGTCGGTGTCCAGTCAAAGCTCACGAGAGTTGATTGACCTGCATGTAATGAACCAATGATCGTGGTTTGTTGGACGGTGCTGTTAAGAGTGAAGTCAATAATGATATTTGCTTCATTGTTGATTCCACTATTAATAATCGTCGCAGACACAACAATGGGTTCACCTTGAGGTGTAGGCGTCGGTACATTAAGAGTCGTAACAGCGATATCATGCTCTGCAACGAGCCATCCGAGGCTTCTGCTCATTACCGTGATTCGGCTGTCGACATTATTGATCGCTTCAAACCCAAATGCGAGATAGACAATTCGGTAAACACCGGTATCAACCCGGATCCCTGCTTTATTCGGTGATGAGTCGCTGTAATAAAAGGAGGTTACAGCAGGTGCAATCGGTTGGATACCATCAGGCCATTGCTGGTTGTTTGCCCCATCGCCACCTGAAATACTAAAATTCATCTGATTTCCTATTACATCCCCTGCGGTACCAGCAACGGTATGCCCTGCAGTATCCACGCTATAGGTTGCATGGAGATACGTTGCATAAAACGAATCAGTATTAATGTCATACCCAAGATCCTGTCCGCTGACGAAAAGCTTCCCACCAGCGTTAAGGTATGCCGCAAGATTTGTTTCATCATTGGCTTCAAGCGTTGTTGTCCCGTCATCACCGGTGAACCAGACTACTGCAGAATATGATTGCATGAGGCTTACGGTCGGTGACGGTTGCGTACTCCGGTCATATCGACTATATATATAATGTGATCCAAGTAACGCTGCTTCATACCATGTTTCGTAAGTTTTTCCTTTGTCATCATCAATAAGTAGGATATTCCCTAGGGCAGTAAAAACAGTGACCGTGTGACTCTTTTGTTGGTTTACCAGGTAGTATTCATTTGCTACTGGAACAGCATATATAGAAACATCATAGGTACCAAGGCCAGAAGCCACACCATCCCACATGAATGTTACCCATGTGTTGCTGCCACTGGTTAAAAAGACACTCGTACTGTTTTGTACAGAATTATTTGCTATCAACTGAATTGTCACTGTTTCGTCTGTTGGTCCAAGATTCTGGATGTATCCCTGTACAGGTTGTGCGTACCCCAGTCCAAGGTTATCCGGTGCTTGCATATCTGTGACCGCGATATCAGGACCATAAATAACATCCTGGGATCGTGCATTATCCAGAGAGATGTTTTCTCCAGGAACCATCGTGACATTGACACTAAGCGTCTCCCATCCAGACGATGGAGTATGATACAACCAACCAACCTGCTGAATCGCATTTTTCGCGAGGAACGGAATAATCGTACTATTCACCTGCATATCGTTCACAAGGAAACGAACTTCGACATTGGTTTCATTATTTTTCCCATTGTTATAGACGGTCGCACCAACCAAGATATCAGTGTTCGCTGGTTCATGCGATAACACATCGAATGCTTGTATCCCAACGTTATGATCAGGTTGAATCGGTGGTTTCAATCGTTGCGCAGGATCACCAAACAACAGGCATCCTTGGATGATTCCACGCCAGCTGCCAGGCGCACCGTCGTAGGTCCACCCGATCGTCGGCGCCATCGCATCCTTTGACCAAGCCATCGCCCGTCCGAGCTGCCAGTTCTGAGAACTCAGAGAATTATTTGCGACATCAAACATGTAATCCCAAAAGAGTTTCTGCTGCAAGGCACTTGATGAATTCGTATCATCTTGAGATCCCCATCCATAGCAGGTATTATAGACACAAGCAAACGCAAGTCGTGTATCTGAATTGAACAACATGGTATATAGAACACCGTGATCTGCTGCATCAAAATCCCCACAATGGCATCCATAGTCATGGATGAAAAATGGTTTTGTATTTGTATACAATGATGCCCAGTCGGTTTGATATACATCCATTGACATTGTTGCATCTGCATGCGCAACCGCACTGATCAATGTCACCTGGTTGTTGTTGATTGCATTTCGCAACCCTGTTATCGCAGCAGAAGCTGAACCACCCTGCCATCCAGGATTCAAAGAGGATTCAGCGGTCCATTTCACCGATAAATTATATTTCATACCTGAATTTACACTATTCCATGTTTCAAACCCATACTGGAACCCAAGCCAACTTGGATATGCCCCATGCGCACCAGGGATCGGTCCGAGCCAGCTATTTGTCCCTTTAATCGCACTATAATCAATGAAATCATCACCTTGTGCATTCCATCCGAGAGCACCACCATAAAAAGCTGCGTTATCTAAATAATCCTGCGATGTTGAATCAGCGTAGTAAAAACTCTTCTTCAACCAATTAGAGACATCTTGTGGATAATCACAGGTGACACGCCCGACATATAACTCAGAGTACAGATCAAATCCAGCGTCTCCCTCTTCGCCCCAGTAGGTATCATGGTTTGCGTTGAAGGTGTTGTCAAGGTTACTATAGTAGAGATCAGAATCGACATCAGACTCATATTCGTATTTCATATGACGAGCAGGAACCGTGACATCATCACCACCAATTAACACATATTTTGTTCCCCAATCCTGATAGGCATCTTTGCAGAACTGCCGAATCTTCGCTTGGCTGTCGTTAAACAACGCATCAGCGTTCCAATACGCAGGTTGTGCATAGATCTGCTGAACAGTAACCAAGGTGCCACTGAGTCCATCATCGATGGCATGTTTGTTCAGCAAACTCGTCCAGTTATACGGTGTACTCGGCGTTGTCTGCCAGCTGTTCAATCCATTTTGTGTTGTTGTAATAATCACATAATCATAGTGTTGACTTGGATCACAAATGCCACCTGGAAAACTACGAGGTGGCAACCCTGCAACCCGGTATCCATCAGCTATTTCAGGGTTATACACAAGTCCTTTCACCCATGCTTCATCATCGATATTGTTTCGATACAATTGATATTGATTTGTATCGCTGTCTTTTAACGAAATTGTCAATGTCACTTCAGGATAGTAAAAAAGTTTTCCTTCAGCGGGAATGTACTGCACCG
>CAIYYQ010000359.1 GCA_903930505.1 Methanobacteriota archaeon | reverse complement strand
TATTACAAATATATTTCTTATTTGTGTTTTCCGCCAAAGACGACCCCACCTGTTTTTGTATAAACTGTGTTATATCCCTGTTGTTTTAGATGTTTTTTTGCATGATGAATTCTTTTTGTTATTTCTTCTTTAGATATCTTTGGGTCTATTTGTTCAGCTTTTGTGTTTGATTTTATTGAAATGGGATTTAAAAATCCCATATCGAATTGTACATCTTCTATAAACGTGATAGTTTCTTTGTATTCCTGTTCGGATTCTGTTGGAAAACCGATAATGCATCCTGTTGCTAAGGTGACATTTGGATAGTTTTGTTTTATTCTGAGGAGCGAATCTTTTATTTTTTCTGTGTTGGAAAAGCGGTTCATCAGTTTGAGTATTCGTGTATTTCCTGATTGGATTGGAACAGAAATCGCATTGATTTTTTTTGTCTTCAAAATCTCTTCCATTTCTCCGATGTAACGAACAAGCCACACAGGATTCAATCCATCTAAGGTGATCAGGTGATCTCCGTCAAAGGAGGTTATTTGCTGTAGTAGTGTTGGGTACGTTGTGCCGATATCTGTGCCGTAGCATCCAGGATCTGGAGCAGTGATGTAAAATGTTTTGTATTTATTTTTCAGTCCTTGTTTAAATTCGTTGATACAGTTGTTCAATGGTTTACTTTGAAATGGTCCAATACTTTTGCGAATTGCGCAATACGAACATTGAAAGGAGCATCCTCGTGCGATTTCTATCCTATAGATATGATCGGTTGGGAGGTCAAGAGGATTGCTCAAAATCAGATAATTTTTACCGATGGTTTTTTGGAAATAATGATCGAATAAATTCACGTAGATTTTTTTTGTTAGCGAATTCTGTATCGCTATTTTCTTTATGATGTCTTTAGGTGTGGTTTCGTCGATGGTCATCCATGAGATGTTGCAGTCTCGTACGGTATTGAATTTTATGGTGTGTTGTGGAAAAAAAGTGTCTATTTTGTCGATATCTTTGTGGCTAAGTGTTTTTCCGTTAAAATTTTTCTCAAATTCTTCTTTATCTGTTTCAGGTAGACCGCCTACGACGATGAGCTCTGCATCATATTTTTTTAGTTTTTTTATTTCGTTTAAACAGTGTTGTGCGAGGGGATTACTGTAACCACATGAGTTAAAGATGATGATGTCTGCTTTTTTTGGGTTGTCAACAATTTTGTATCCGTTCATAGTAAAATATGTTGCGAGTTTTCTTGCATCGGTTTTTGCTCGTTCGCATACGTATTTTGCATGAATGAATATTTTTTTTGATTGGGAATTCATTTTGTCTAGTCAACATCTACAGGTATTATTTTAGGATTGTCACCGAAATTAATTAGGAAGAAAACAGATTTCTGAAAGAAAATTTTGGTACTTAATACTCTATTTTTGATTATTTTTTGCATTAATGATACCAATACGATTTTATATTAAAAATTAATTCTCTTAATGTGAAAGGTGAGGAGACAATGTCTCTTCAACTTTTTAAATCCTTTAGATTCTATTGAGGAGTCCCTGAAATAATGAGGATGATAAGAGAGGATGAATCTGAACGAATACGGAGTACTGAATTTGATTTTATTGATAGAACTCTTGTGGGTGATGAAAAAAATAAAACCCTTTTTGATTGGTCGCCTGAGGCTATTGTGATTGTCAATAGGAAAGGTGTTTTTATCGATGCAAATAGGAAACTCTATGAGTGGCTTGCGTACAAGCCTGAGGAAATAATCGGGAAACATATTTTAGAGGTGCCTTTTTTACCTCAGAAAACAAAAGAAATGATAAAAGAGAATTTTGCTCGGCGGATGCTTGGAAAGGACGTAGCTCCTTATGAGGTTGAGTTTCTTCATAAGAATGGGACAAGGAAATGGGGGGTGATTCACGGGATTTTGCTTCGGGATGATGCGAATAATGTTACTCTTGATTTGATTATGGTTTCTGATATCACGGAGCGGAAGAAAGCGCTGGAGGAATTACAACAATCTGAGGAACGATTCAG
>CAIYYQ010000358.1 GCA_903930505.1 Methanobacteriota archaeon | reverse complement strand
TATGAAAATATTATTTCAGATAATCTAATCGGGGGTGTATATTTAGAGAGTGGTTCTTATGGTACATGGGTATATCATAATAATTTTATAAACAATAACCAGAATGCAGAGGATCATGCATCTTTCTCTAAAAATTTCGACGAAGGTGATCAAAGTGGTGGTAACTATTGGGATGATTATACGGCTTCTGATCTGAATCACGATGGAATTGGAGACAAACCATATAATATTTCAGGTGGAAGTAATCAGGATAGGTATCCATTGATATATGAATGGGGTGAGAATCGACCAGTCGCCAATTTTAGTTATATTATCAATAATTTTACGGTCATGTTTAATGCGACTTCATCATATGATCGGGATGGCACTATCGTATGGTACTATTGGGATTTCGGCGATGGAAAAAATGATACTGGACTTTTTTCCCTTCATAATTATATGCAATATGGACAATATCTTGTGCTTCTAACAATCAGTGATAACGATGGTCATCAACAGAATCATACCGAAGTAATTAACGTAGCCGGAATCAATGACCCACCAATTTCTCCAACTATCACAGGCCCCCAGATATTAATCAAAAATGTGGAATATACCTACCATTTTGTTACAATTGATCCTAATGCAAATGATATCTACTATTATATCGATTGGGGCGACAATTCATCTTCAGGGTGGCTTGGTCCATATCCTTCTGGAACAGAGATTTCCGTGAACCATACTTGGACTACCATGAGTACCTTTTTATTACAGGCGAAATCCATGGATATTTTTAATGCTGAAAGTCAATGGATTAACATGAGTGTGAGCACGGAGTCAGGACTCATGATTAAAACCGGATTTGGACAATATAGCGATGGTGATTTCATCCCCTATAGCGTACATTTTCCTCTTCGCCCATATGTAGTAACATGTTCACAGTCAATAGCTAGCGGGAAACCAGTAATGTCCTGTCCTATTAACGTAACAACCGATGGATTTTATCTAGCAATCATTGATTATACTGGAGCCCGAGTACAGAATGCACAAGTATTCTGGATAGCAATGTATCCAAATGAATATACTAACTCGCAAGGGTTAGCTATAGAAACAGGATATGGAAAATATAATGATCATACAACTGTATATTTCAACCATAATTTCCTTGGCGTCCCTGTCGTAATTACTAATGCAAATTTAAACGGAGTGCCAATTATTTCAAATGTAAAGAATCCGGTGTCAAGTAATTTTATAATACTTTTAAATAATAATAACAACCAACCGGTGAACAATGCAATGGTATACTGGATCGCTATCTATCCAGGTCAATACATTGATCTTCATTCCCACCTTATGATTGAATCAAGATGTACATACATTAGAAATAATGTCTTTGTTCAATATAACCTGCAATTCCCAAGCGCACCGAATGTAGTAACAAACGCTCAAAATAGTTTAGCTGCCACGATATCGTATCCAATTAACACGTCCAATAATGGTTTTACAATATCATTACTCAAATATCAAGGGAGCCCAGGTGACACTGCTTGGGTATCATGGATATCGATCTATCCAGATACATATGACGGAATGACACCAGATATTCCAAATAAACCAAATGGACCTGATCTAGATAACCCTGGGAGTTTATGCAATTTTTCTACAACTACAAACGATCCCTTTAATGAACCAGTTAAATACGGTTGGGACTGGAACGGGGATGAAACTGTTGATGAATGGACAGATTTTTATCCTTCTGGATCAACGGTGAATATATCTCATTCATGGGGATTCTCAGGCATCTATAATGTAAAGGTAAAAGCAGAGAATATAGATGGACGTAAGAGTGATTTTTCTCCTATAAAAATTATCACGATAACAAACCCACCATACACTCCAAGTAACCCCATTCCAGATAATAACGCAATTGAAATATCCATATATGCACCTTTAAAATGGTTTGGCGATGACCCTGACCCTTTCGATTACGTTACTTATGATGTTTATTTTGGAAAAACAAACCCTCCAATAAAAGTTGTTAATAACCAAAGTAGTAAAATTTACGAACCTGAAACAATGGAATTGAATACCACGTATTATTGGCAGATTGTCACATGGGATAACCATGGAGCATCAGCTATAGGGCCAATATGGCACTTCAAAACCGAGATTGTACCATCTCCGGAAAATTGGCCCATGTTCCATCATGATAAAACACATATAGGGTATTCAACTACTGTAGCACCTTCATATATCAACTCGGTGTGGTATTATCCGACAGGGAGTATATCTTTTTCTTCTCCTGCCGTAATCAATGATAAAATATATATCGGATCCTATAATAACAAATTATATTGCCTAGATTCAAGAAACGGGAGCTTACTCTGGAGTTATACCACTGGTAGTCATATAGAATCTTCTCCCGCAGTTTGGGAGGATAAAGTATATTTTGGTTCATATGATGGAAACGTGTATTGTCTGAACGCAAATAATGGTAGTTTCATTTGGAGTTATACGACAGGAGGATCAATCGTTTTTTCCTCCCCTGTTATTTATGAAAATAAACTCTACATAGGTTCCATGGATGCAAAATTATACTGCTTAAATGCTTTGAATGGAAGTTATATTTGGAGTATTCAAACAGTCTGGAGGATAAGATCTTCCCCTGCCGTGGTTAATGGAATTGTCTATATAGCCGAAGAAGCGGGATTTGTTCGTGCATTGAATGCGGAGAATGGATATCAATTCTGGGCTACACAAATAGGAACTACTATCCTTTCTTCACCTACAGTCATAAATAACAGAGTCTATATAGGTTCAGATGATTGGAAAATCTATTGTTTAAATGCTACAAATGGAGTTGTAGTTTGGACATATTCCACAGATGATGGCGTTTGGTCTACTCCTGCAGTTGCTTATGGAAACGTCTATGTGGGTTCAGAAGACAACAAAATGTATTGTTTAGACGCAGAGGGGAACGATGATGGAACTACAAATTTAATTTGGAGTTTTTCCACGCTAGGTCCCTGGATTGTTTCTTCTCCAGCAGTTGCAGACTATAAAGTATATTTTGGTTCATATGATCGAAATGTCTATTGTCTTGATGCTTTAAATGGAACCGTTCTGTGGAATTTTACAACAGGAAATTTCATTTTGTCTTCTCCTGCTATCGTGGATGGAAAAGTCTATATTGGTTCCGAGGATGGCAATCTTTACATCTTCTCTTCAGAAAATGAACCTCCTTTTATTCCCTCAGATCCATCTCCAGAGAATGGTTCAATAGCATCAATAGATACTGAATTAAGTTGGGTTGGAGGTGATCCAGGTCCCTATGACACTGTTACCTACGATGTTTATTTCGGAACAGCAACACCTCCACCGCAAGTATCTTGGAATCAATCTTCTACACTTTTTAACCCAGGTTTTTTAGATCCTGACACAACCTATTACTGGCAGATTATCGCTAGAGATTCACATAATGCAGCAACAGTTGGCCCCCTATGGTTTTTTACAACAAATATCAATATTGTGTATGTTGATGACAATGCTGATCCAAGTTGGTACGATGCGACCCATGTAAGGACTATCCAAGAAGGAATAAATAATGCAACATCGGGTTCTATGGTTTTTGTGAATGCAGGAAGATATGATGAGAACATTGATGTTAATAAGACTTTAAGTCTTAGAGGAGAAGATAAAGAAACAACTGTTATCGATGGAAAAAATGGATTCACAGTTATTTTAATTACAGCTCCATTCGTTAACATCTCTGAATTTACTATTCAAAATACTGGTAATTCTTCAGGTATAGGCATTTGGTTAAGATCAAATCACAGCAATATCTCTAGTAATAAAATCATGTCAAACGAGTATGCTGGTGTATGGTCTTATTCTAGTAACAGTACTATTTCTGAAAATTTCATTATCGAAAATGGTCATGGAATAGTATTCAAAGATTCCTATTTTAACAATGATAATATTATTTCAGATAACAATATCAGTTCAAATTATGGTTGGGCTATATATTTATCTCAAGCAAACCGCAACAGGATTTTTAGAAATACTTTTCAATCAAACGATTGTGGTATTCGTATTTGGTCTTCTAAAAACAACGTTATCTATCATAATAACTTTATCGGCAATAACCAGAATGCTTACGACGATTCTAATAACCCATGGAACGCATGGGACAATGGATATCCATCAGGTGGAAATTATTGGAGCGATTACAATGGCACCGATACAAATCATGACGGATTCGGAGACACACCGTATAATATATCCGGTAAAAACCCACCAAATCAGGATCGATATCCCTTTATATATCAAAATGGTTGGATCCCAAATAATCCGCCCTATAATCCAAGTAATCCAAACCCGCCTTTGGGAGCAGCCAGTGTTGATATTAATGTAAACCTCAGTTGGATCGGCGGAGATCCAAATCCTGAAGACACCGTTACCTACGATGTTTACTTCGGAACAACCAACCCACCACCTAAGATTATTTCACGTCAAACAAATACCACCTACAATCCTGGATTGCTTTATTATTCTACTACCTATTATTGGAAGATAATCTCCTGGGATATCCATGGTGCATCAACATCTGGTCCGGTGTGGAGATTCACAACATTTCCAACTCCTAGTTCGATTGTTGCTTGGGGGTATAATTATGATGGTCAGTGTAATGTTCCAGAGCCGAACACGGGTTTCATCGCAGCAGATGGAGGGCGATCTCATAGTCTTGGTTTGAAGAGTAATGGTTCTATAATCGCTTGGGGAAATAACTTGTATCATCAGTGTAGTGTACCTTTTCCAAATACAGGTTTCATTGCGGTCGCAGCAGGCTTTTATCATAGTCTTGGTTTGAAGGCTGATGGTTCTATTGTCGCCTGGGGGTGGAACGGTAATGGTCAATGTAATGTACCAGCGCCGAACACGGACTTCATCGCAGTCGCAGCTGGCTACACTCATAGTCTTGGTTTGAAGGCTGATGGTTCAATTGTCGCCTGGGGATCCAACAACAATGGCCAGTGCAATGTACCAGAGCCGAACACGGGTTTCATTGCAGTAGATGGAGGCTCTTCTCATAGTCTTGGTTTGAAGGATGATGGTTCTATTGTCGCCTGGGGATCCAACGACCATGGTCAGTGTAACCTACCAACGCCAAACACCAACTTCACCGCAATCTCCACATGCAATTATCATAATCTTGGTTTGAAGGCAAATGGCAGTGTTGTTGCTTGGGGAAGTAACAATTATGGTCAGTGTAATGTACCAGAGCCGAACACCAACTTTATAGCAGTTTCAGCAGGGTGGGAACATAGTCTTGGTTTGAAGAGTGATGAGTCCATTGTAGGCTGGGGGAAAAATAATTATGGCCAGAGTTACGTACCACCGCCGAACACCAACTTCGTCATAATTGCTACAGGTTACAATCATAACTTGTGTATCAGACAAAACAGTCCACCATACATACCAAGTAATCCTTATCCGTCTTCCAATGCAACGAATATATCTGTGAACACGCTCCTTAACTGGATCGGTGGCGATTCAGACCCAAATGATATAGTTACCTACGACGTGTACTTTGGCACCAACAACCCACCACCAAAGATAGTCAGCAACCAAACAGGAACATCCTACGATCCTGGGACAATAAACTACAATATAACCTATTACTGGAAAATTACTGCATGGGATAACCATGGAGCGTCAACAGCAGGGCCAATCTGGAGTTATACAACTGTTACGAAACCACCAGCACCAGCGCAACCTGTTGATATCACCGCCTGGCATATCTACACCGCCGACCTGTACAAGGGAATCGGCGGATACCCAGGTAGATACAACGGACAACCATACACATACCAAAGTAACTCCACGGAAACAAGTAGCGACCTATACTTCACGTTCTACTGGGATGAAGATAATATCACAGTTGTTGGTCCAGTCTCTGATTCCGCATCAGCGACACACACCTACGGTCAATGGGGCACATACAATATTACGGTGACTGTGAAACATGGAACCGATGGCACACCCAGTGAGTCATCAGTTGCACGGTCTGTGAGAATGTACAAAGCAGGTGATGTAAACCTTGATAATCGTGTCACATTCGCTGATATTGATCCATTTGTTGAAACGCTCAGCGGCCATTTAGCTTACGTGACTGCTCATCCGGATGGATACTGGTTTACGGCAGATTGCAACCAAGATGGCAACGTAACATTTGCAGACATCGACCCGTTTGTCGCACTGCTCGGCACCAAATAAAAAAAACACCCAACAGAGAGCAGAATCCATCCCATTACCTCAACAGCGAACTCATTCTATCAGGAGTAATTTAAAACCATGAGCCATAATAATTTATATAGTACAACAATATACTGGTCTTTCACTCCTACTAGATAAGGTGAACTATGGGCAAAGGACTGTATGCAGCAAGAAAATTGAAGAAAAACAGAAAAAATCAGCTCTGGAGTAGTCGATACTATAAACGCAGAGTACTTCATTTAAAAGAAAAATCAGATCCGCTCGAGGGCATTACCCAGGCGAGAGGTATCGTCATAGAAAAAGTAGGAATTGAAGCAAAACAACCGAACTCTGCAATCAGGAAATGCGTGAAAATTCAGCTGATCAAAAACGGAAGACAAATCACTGCATTTGCTCCTAAAAACCATGCGATTAGTTTTATTGATGAACACGATGAAGTAATCGTGGAAGGAATCGGCGGACGGATGGGACGAAGTTACGGTGATATTCCTGGTGTTCGATATAAAATCATTAAAGTCAATGACGTGTCATTAGATATGCTTGTGAAAAAGAAAATCGAGAAACCAATGAGACGATAATCATGACTGAGAAACAACAGGTCAAACAAGTAGGTACCGCGTTTTTTCCAGCGTTGGAAAAATACGATATGAGTACCCTAAAAATTGAGGATAAAGGACTTGAGCGATACATGAATCTCGAATTAAGGGATTTCTTCCTTGGTGCACCTCATGCAAATAGGATGTTTGGGAAATCACGACTCCCATTGATTGAACGGTTCATTAATACCCTGATGAAAACAGAGAACTATACTGGGAAGAAAACCAAGGCGTACAAAGCTGTGCGAGATGCGATGGACCTCATCGACAAGAAAATAAAAACAAACCCGATGCAAGTCATTGTTGATGCATTTCAGAACGCTGCACCAAAAGAAGAAACCACCAGGTTACGGTTCGGTGGAATTCTCGTGCCAAAAGCAGTGGATGTTTCACCCCAGAGACGACTGGACATCGCAATGCGAAATATCAGTCTTGGTGCAAGGACAGCTAGTTACAAGAATACGAAGAGTATCGAAGCATGTCTTGCTGATGAACTTATAAAAGCGTCGAAAAATGATCCGTCTTCATTTGCGATTGCAAAGAAAAATGATCTTGAACGTGTCGCAAAATCAGCGCGATAAACCTGTTTTAGTAAAAAAGGATTTGATGGGTTATGGGACGAAAAGAAGATAATGTTAAACGTGCAAGAGACATCATGAACAAGTTAGATTATATTCGCAACATCGATATTGCGGCTCATATTGATCATGGGAAAACCACGTTTTCTGATAACTTACTTGCTGGTTGCGGGATGATGAGTGAAGAACTCGCAGGTAAACAGCTTGTACTTGATTACGATGAGCAAGAACAAGCGCGAGGAATCACGATCAACGCTGCATCTGCATCCATGGTTCATAACTTCAGAGAAAAAGAATACCTCATTAACCTCATTGATACACCAGGTCATGTTGATTTCGGTGGCGACGTTACGCGAGCTATGCGTGCTGTTGATGGTTGTATCGTTCTTGTCTGCGCAGTGGAAGGACCGATGCCGCAGACGGAAACTGTTGTGCGACAAGCACTTCGGGAGAAAGTAAAACCTGTGCTATTTATTAATAAAGTCGACCGACTAATCAACGAACTGCGACTTACACCTCAAGAAATGCAACAACGGTTCATTAAAATCATCAGCAAATTCAATGAGCTTGTGGACAAGATGGTTCCTGAGGAATTTAAGGGAAAATGGAACGTGAAAGTCGAAGATGGAAGCGTTGCGTTTGGTTCTGCATTCAACAACTGGGCGATCTCGGGACCCGCCATGAAAAAAACAGGGGTGAGTTTCAAAGATATTTATGATTACTGCGCCAAGAACGACCAGAAGAGTATCGCAAAGAAGCTCCCAATCCATGAAGTTGTTTTAGATATGGTCGTTGATCATCTCCCTTCCCCGAAAGTTGCACAGAAATACCGTATCCCTCACATCTGGCGAGGAGACTTAGAGCACACCGTTGGGAAGAGTATGATGGAATGCCGTGAAGATGGACCACTTGCGTTAATGGTCGTAAAAATTATTATTGATCCCCACGCGGGTGAAGTTGCTATTGGGAGAATGTACAGCGGTAAAGTCGAACGAGGACAAGACGTGTACGTCATAGGGATGCCAAATGCAAACCGCATCCAACAAGTAAACCTGATGGTTGGTGCAGATAAGATCCCGGTGGATTACGTCACCGCAGGAAACATTGCTGCTGTTACTGGTATCCGAGATGCGATCGCGGGAAGCACAGTCAGTTCTGATCCAGAGATGGAGCCGTTTGAGCGGATTGTTCATATCTCAGACCCTGTGGTAACAGTTGCGGTTGAAGCGAAAAACACAAAGGATCTCCCAAAACTTATTGAAGTGTTACGATTGATTTCAAAAGCAGATCCAAGCATTCAAGTAGAAATCAACCAGGAGACTGGAGAAAACCTGATGTCAGGGATGGGTGAACTTCACTTGGAAATCACCGAATACAGGATTCGAAATGAGCAAGGTGTCGATATTGTTACTTCAGAACCTATTGTCGTCTACCGAGAATGTGTCACAAAGAAAAGTCCGTACAAGTTTGAAGGAAAATCACCAAACAAACATAACCGGTTCTACATAGAGGTTGAACCATTGCCGGAAAATGTTATAAAAGCATTATACAACAATGAAATCCCGCAGAACGTGAAGAAATTCAAAAAAGAGGTTGCAAAAATCCTTCAGGATCTCGGGATGGACAAAGACGCAGCAAAAGGTGTGTTTGCATTCAATAAATTAAACATAATTACTGATGTGACAAAAGGGATTCAACATTTGTTTGAAACACGGGAGTTAATCAAAGAAGCATTTGATGAAGTCATGAAAAGCGGACCGATAGCTAGTGAACCCTGTCAAGGACTTCTGATAAGTCTTGTTGATGCAAAACTTCATGAAGACGCTATTCACCGAGGACCCGCTCAGGTTATCCCTGCTGCCAGAAATGCGATTTATGGTGCAATTATTATCTCAGATCCGGTTCTATTAGAACCCATGCAAAAAGTGTTTATTAGCACCCCGCAGGATTTAATGGGGGATGCTTCACGGGAGTTAAATCAGCGGCGTGCAGTTGTTCGTGATATGCAGGTCGAAGGCGACTTGGTGAATATCGATGCGAAAGCACCAGTTGCTGACATGTTTGGTTTTGCAAGCGCAATCCGATCTGCAACCGGTGGACGAGTATTGTGGAACACAGAGAACATGGGGTTTGAACCTCTTCCGCGAAGCCTGCAGGATAAAGTAATAAAACAAATCAGGGAACGCAAGGGGTTAAAACCTGAGCCGTACCCACCTGAATACTATATGGGGTAAAGCAACCCCTTCTTTTTTCATTTTTTTGTTTTTTCAATACAAACGATGGGTAATGATTATAAAGTCCTGTTTAGTTACACGTTTTCAGAGGAGGGGAATCTGTGAAGACTGGAAATATCCCAATCAACAACGAGTATGAACTGGAATATCGGTATTTTGATAAAGATGGCGCGTACAAATATTTCAACAGGAAATTTGAGATATACGTTCTGAAAAAAACACCTGTGCGAAAAGAGTACGTGCTGCATATGGATAACTGTGATGTT
Source organism: Methanobacteriota archaeon (assembly GCA_903930505.1). Next base: position 1,604 of record CAIYYQ010000358.1, on the reverse strand, counting down.
GGTACGGGGAAATGGGCACCTCATATCCACAAGGCACCGCAGATTGATAAAAAACTGTATTTCCCGGTTTCCACGTTAAACTGGAATGATATGAAAAACAATTTTTTTGAATGCATCGTAGGTGAACTTGGGGATCACTGTAAGAAAGATGAAGTGCGTAAAGCAATCGCTCAGTTGTCGTCGCCAAAAGTATAAAAAAAGGGATTTTAAGATTCTTTGGGATGTTTGAGGTTTCCACCCTTCTTGTAAAATGGATATGATATCAAACTTGCCGCTCTAACAGATATCTAGTTAATACTCAGTAATCTTATATTTCCCGTGCGCCGGCTCGTAAATCTGTCCATTGCGTTTTAACCGATCCAACGCCTCTTCCACCAAGCTGGATTTAACACTCTTGATCTCTGCTTCACTGATGATATCCGCTCGCGACGCGTTTCCATCGGTTGACTCCTGGCAGAGTTGTTTGATGATATCCATGATAAGCCTCATTCGATCTTGCTGACTGTGGCTAATTCCTGTCGCAATGATATCAATATCAAATTTACCGGTTTCCCGATCCATCCCAACCCGTCGCAGATACTGCTCAATGATTGAAATTGATCGTTTCGCATCATCAATTGTCACCGTCTGACTTAATCGTATCCGTGCACTCGCCTCAGCAAGTCGGACAAACGCCTCAAGCTGACGAGGGGTAAACGGTACTGAGCCTTCTGATGAACTTCGAAACTCAACATAGTAACTCTTGAGGATTTCAAGTGCGTCATCCGTCATCACCGGAAACACACTACGTTTCGCATACGCAACATATTTTCGAAGGAGCTGTGGTTCGAACACCGGTTTCACATGTGCCATTAGCACAGATTCTTCATCACTTGAAAACACAGAATCCGGGGATTTCGCAATGTTCTCATGCATCTCCCCAGCTTTATGAGAAAGCAAGATATGGGATGCAAGTTCAGTATCTTTTTTTCTATTTGGTTTATCTAAAATAGAGAAAATCAGATCAAAACGAGAAAGCAATGCTGGCGGCATATTGATCTGCTCATGAATCGGAAGGAACTCATCAAACCGTCCCAACTTTGGGTTTGCTGCAGCGAGAAGTGCACACCGGGATTTCAGGGTTGCATTAATCCCTGCTTTTGCAACAGATATCTCCTGTTGTTCCATCGCCTGGTGCAGAGCACTTCGATCATTGTCATCCATTTTATCTATCTCATCGACGCAGGCAATCCCCATATCGGCAAGAACGAGAGCACCTGCTTCAAGCGTCCATTGTCCTTCACCAAATTCATCTCGAACAGCGGCAGCGGTAAGACCTGCAGCTGAAGATGATTTCCCGGATACGTATACACTTCTGGGTGCAAGCTTGGACATATAGGAAAGAAGCTGTGATTTTGCAGTACCCGGATCACCAACAAAAATTGCATGGATATCACCACGAGTATGTGTACCATCTGGCATTTCCTTCATGATTCCGCCAAATAGTTGTAATGCAAGCGCATCTTTTTCGACTTCCATCCCGTAGATCGTCGGCGCGATACTCATCCTTATTTTCTCATAAATCTCAGGATCTTTACTCATTTTCAAGATCTCTTTTTCATCTT